>CAKTJA010000083.1 GCA_934567115.1 uncultured Oscillospiraceae bacterium | reverse complement strand
GCGCGGAACAGCACGGACCAGTAGGACACGGTCCCGCGCTCCTCCATCGCGCGCACACGGCGGCAGAAAAGCTCGTACTGATCGGCCTCCTGCCGCTGCGTCTCGGCAAGCTCACGCTCGGTCTGCTCGATCAGCGCCTCGTACTGCGCGATCTGCTGCTCGGTGTTGGCGATCTCCTGCGAGAGCAGGTCGATCTGCTCGTCAAGCAGCGCCTTGCGCTTGAGCGTGTTCGCCTTGTCCTTCTTCAGCTCGCTGAGCTGCTTGTTCACATTGCTCTTTTTGTTTGCCAGCGCGTCGGATTCCCTTTTCAGCTTGTCGATGTCCGCCTGCGTCACGGCGTCTGCCGCCGGCATGGAAAGTCCCAGCGGCGCGAGATCCGCCGCAATCAGGCAGAACGCAAACACAAGCGCGACCGCCGCGCGCAAGATCCTCCGGCTCATCTCCGTCCCCCTTCCGTCAAACCTGTAAAAATTTCCGGATCGCCGTCAGGCTCCCGCCCACGCCGATCAGCATTCCCGCCGAGACGAACACCACCGCGACCGGCTCCCAGATCGCGGTGAAATCCACGACGCTGAAAATGCGCAGCACGTCGGACATGGCGATGCTCCTCGCCACCGTGGCATAGAGCAGCCATTGCAGAGCGAAGGCGACCGCCGCGCTCAACAGCCCCATAATAAAGCCCTCGTAGACGAACGGCCAGCGAATGAAGCCGTTCGTCGCGCCGACCATCTTCATAATGGCGATCTCGTCGCGCCGGTCGAAGGTCGTAAGCTTGATGGTGTTCGAAATGATGAACACCGATACGATGAAAAGGATCGCGATCAGGGCGATGCACACGATCCCCGCCACGTTGCGCAGAGCGACAAAGCCCTCCGCCAGATTTTCGTCCGCACGGGCGTCCGCAATGCCCGGCACCGTCTTGATGGCAGTGCGCGTCTCCTCCATGGCGCCGGTGTCGTCCACCTTGACGGCAAAGCGGTCGCGCAGGATCTCCGCGTCAAGATCGCCGAGCGCGTACTTCCCCTCGTACTTCTCTTCAAAAACCGCCAGCGCCTCCTCCCTCGTGATGAAGGTCGCGCTTTTCACGTTTTCGATGGCCTCAAGCTTCGATTTCAGCGCCTTTCCCTGCTCGCGCGTATAGCTCTCGTCCACAAAGGCAAGGATCTCGTTCTCGCTCTCAAGCTGCCTGAGCTGCATGTTGATGTTGTACGCCACAAGGGTGAAGGTCCCCATGACCAGCAGACAGGCCACTGTGATCCCCACCGCCGCGAAGGACATAAAGCCGTGGCTGAACATGTTGACGACGCCCTCGCGGAAAAAATATGTAAAATCGTGTCTTCTCATTGCCCGTTACCTCATTTTATAACCAACGCCGTCGCTCACGACAACGCCCCGCTCCAGCGTGATCACGCGCTTTTGGAACTTGTTGACAAGGTCCTTCTCATGCGTCACGACCAGAACCGTGGTCCCAAGCTGATTGATGCGCTCAAGCAGCATCATGATCTCCAGCGAGCGGGCGGGGTCGAGGTTTCCCGTCGGCTCGTCGGCGATGATGGTATAGGGGTTGTTGACCAGCGCGCGGGCAATCGCGACGCGCTGCTGCTCTCCTCCGGAAAGCTCGTTGGGGAACTGGTGCGCCTTTCCGTCCAGCCCCACCAGCTTCAGCACATAGGGGATCCGCTTCCTGATCTCGCGCGGCGAGCAGCCCACGGCCCGCATGGCAAAGCTCAGATTTTCGTATACCGTCTTTTTTTCGATCAGGCGGAAATCCTGAAAAATAACGCCGATCGAGCGGCGCAGAAGCGGGATCTGCCTGTCTGAAATATTGTTAAGGTTAAAGCCGTTTATCATCAGCTTTCCGCCGTTCGGCAGAATCTCGCCGGTAAGAAGCTTGATGATCGTCGATTTTCCGCTGCCGGAGGGGCCGACAAGGAAAACGAACTCGCCGTCGTTGATCTCCATCGTAACGCCGCGCAGGGCGTGCGTTCCGTTCTCGTATTCTTTCTGAACGTCGTTCAGCCGAATCATTGCCGTCCTCTCCTCTTTTCCACCGTAGTCGCCGGTCCTGTCCTATTATACGCGAGCGAAGAACAAATGGCAACAGAAATTATGTAAACAAAGCGTTTTTTTGCGGCAAAAAATTACTCTCCGTTGACGCTTTCCGCGCGAATTTGACAGGCGGACGCGCGCGCATTCGCCGAAAAGCCCCCGAAAACGCGCCATGCGCTCCCCCGTGCGTTCACCGTGCGTCAGGCTTCGCCTCCGCTGCGGCATGCGTCTTTCCCTGTAAAGCTGTTCCCCTTTTCAGCAAAGCAGCGGCGAGCGAAAATTAAGGACCGGGTCGTTTGACCCGGTCCTCGGTCCGCGTCCCCTCACGTCTCGATCCCGCGGGAGGCCAGATATTTCTTAACCATCAGTGCCACCTTAAAGGTGATGGCGTCGTCAAACTCGCGCAGGTCAAGCCCGGTAAGCTTCTTGATCTTCTCCAGCCGGTACACCAGCGTGTTGCGGTGCACAAAAAGCTTGCGCGCCGTTTCAGAGAGCACCAGATTGTTCTCGAAAAATTTGTTGATGGTAAACAGTGTTTCCTTGTCGAGCGAATCAATGGGGTTCTTTTTGAAAACCTCCTGCAAAAACATCTCGCACAGGGTCGTGGGAAGCTGATAGATCAGCCGCCCGATGCCGAGGTTTTCATAGCTGACCACGCTCTTTTCCGTGTCGAACACCTTGCCGACCTCGATGGCGATCTGCGCCTCCTTGTAGCTCTTGGCGAGGTCGCGCAGGTGCGCGGCGACCGTGCCGATGCCGACGACGACCGTCGGCTCTCCGTCCTCAGACAGGGCCTCTCCGATCCGCCGCGCGATCTTCTCAAGGTCGCCGGTCTCGGTCTCCCCGTCCAGCTGCCGGATCAGCACAATGTCGTTCTCGCCCATCGAAAGCACGAAATTCGCCTGACGATCGGGGAAAACGCCCTGCACAGCCTCGACCGTCAGCCCCTCGAAGTGCTCGTCCAGCCGGCGGATCACGAACACGCCGCGGTCAAGCTCCAGCTCGACGTGCAGCTCCTTCGCGCGGATATAGAGGTCGCTGAGCATGATGTTGTCGGAAATGATGTTTTTGACAAAGGAGCCCTTGTCGTACTTTTCCTCATAGTAGCTCTTCGCGGCGTTGAGCGCAACGGCCGCCATGCCGCAGGCCGCGCGGCTCACCGCGCTGTCGCCGTACGCGAAAACGGCAAAGTCAAAATGCCCGTTCCACCCGGACAGCGCCTTGAAGGTCTTGCCCCCCAGCGAGACGATGCCGTCCTCCGCGCCGTTGACGCCCTCGACCAGCTCGCTCCACTTGTTGCCGATGTCGCTCAGCTCCGTACAGGCGATGACGGTACCCTCGGAATCGATCACGCCGATCTCCGTCTCCACAGCGTCCTTAAACTGCAACACAATATTCTGGAAAATTCTTCCTGACATATCGTACCTCCAAAGCCTTTGTACAGGCGGTTTGTGCAACTTGCCAATCAAGCAATAACATTATAGCGATTCACATTCCGTTTTGCAAGACGTTTTTTCTTTTTTCCACAATTTTTTTCAAATTTTTTGTCCAAAGCGTAAAGAGCGCATCTGCTTTTTGAGTTGACATAATTTCGATTTGGGCAATTTGCCCATTACTTCAAAGCTTTCTCCTCCTCGGGAGTCAGCAGCCGGAACCCGCCCGGCGCAAGCGTTTCGTCCAGCTGAAGCGGCCCCATCGAAAGCCTTTTCAGGTACTCCACCGGCTTGCCGCGCGCGGCGAGCATCCGCTTGACCTGATGGAACTTCCCCTCCCGCAGCGTGACAAGGCACTCGCTCCGCTCCCCCGCCGTAAGGATCTCCAGCGACGCCGGCATACACCTGAGGCCGTCGCCAAGCGTCATCCCCTTTTCAAACGCCTCGCAGTCCTCCCCGGTCAGCCGCCCGGACACGCGGGCGTAATACACCTTGTCCACATGCTTTTTCGGCGAAAGCAGCGCGTGCGCCAGCGCGCCGTCGTCGGTAAGCAGCAAAAGCCCCTCCGTGTCCTTGTCGAGCCGCCCGACGGGAAACACGCCGATCTTCCGCAGCTCCGGCGTAAGCAGATCCAGAACGGTTTTCCCACGCCCGTCCTCCGTCGCGCTGAGGACCCCCGCCGGCTTGTAAAGCATCACGAGCGTGCGCTTTCGCAGCGTGAGCGGTGCGCCGTTGACGCAGAGCGCGCACAGCTCCGGATCGAACTTTTCCTCCGCGCTCTGAACGATCCTTCCGTCCGCCAGCACGCGCCCCTCGCGTACGAGCTGCCTGACCTCGCGGCGCGACCAGCGCCCCGTCGAGGCGATGAGCTTGTCCAGTCTTTCCTTTGCCATTTTGCACACCCGCCCTGCCTGTTTTTGTTTATCCTATCATAATCCGGGCGGTTTTGGAATAGCTTTTTGCGAAAGGATGTGACGCCGTGTTCATCTACACCATGAAATACAGCAAGCGAAAAGCGATCCGGATCCTCTTCCTCGTGCTTCTTGCGGCCATCGGCATTTTCCTTCTGCGCTTCTGCACCGCAGCGGACGTCTCGTCCGATCAGGCCAACGACCAACGCATCGACTACCTTGCTGCGCTGGGCTGGGAGGTCGAGCGCGAGCCGGTGGAGCTTCTCTCGCTCACGCTCCCCCGCGAATTGCAGGAGCCTTACCTCAGCTACAACGCGCTTCAGCTCCGTCAGGGCTTTGACCTGAGCCGGTACTGTGGAAAAACGCTCGAGCGCTGCACATACACCGTGACGAACCATCCCACCGGCGCGCCATGTCAGGCCGACCTCTACCTCTTCGACGGGGAGGTCGTTGCGGGCGACATTCTCTGCACCGGGGAGGGCGGCTTCATCGCCCCTCTGGAATTTCCCGCAAAGCAGTAGACCCGTTGCGCCATCTGCCAATAGACCTTCGGTCAACGCGGACAGCCGCGCCCCGGGCGGGCGATACCGCTCCATCGCCCTCTATCCCACCGGTCCCGAACCCGCCGTCCGCATCCTTCCGCCTTCTCAGGGGTGGAACCCCTGCGGGCTTCGGACTGCCGCCCGGCAATGCGGGGAATGAGCCGGGGCGCGGCCTCCGTCCCGGAAACCGTATCTCCTCGCTGGTCGGAAGCGTTGTAAAGCAATAAGACTTTCGAAAGCCGCGATCCCAATTGCACGCAGGTGGAAATGCTTTACAATATGCAATACCATTGAGGCGGGAACTCCCCGATAATGTACCACAAAACCGGCAGCTCGTGTCACATGGATCATCAAAAATGCAAAAGCCGAGAACCGGAGCCTCGCGTCCCGGTTCTCAGCTTAAAATGTTGGCACACACCAAGTTGCTTCTATTCCAAGGCCCCCCGTCGAAATGGCGCACAACGCTCCGAAGCGCTATGCGCTGCTCACATCTCCGCGCCCAGCAGGTCTTTCCGCACTTTTCGAATTTACAGCTGTCCACCGCATATAGGTCAGCCTTTCTTTCAACCGCGCATCTAATGTCCGGCCCCACATCGCAGCAAAAAGGACTGTGCGGTTTTGACCGCGCAGCCCTTTTTCGATAACATCCTGCAATTTTCTATGAGAAAATTCCGTTTTGTATTCGCATTTCCCGTAAATTCGACCGAGCCGGCATTTACGCCCCGCGCAGCCCCTGACCGGCTGTACGCGTCGGCACGACGGTCAGGCAGAGCTTACTTTCCTCACATGCGGCCAGCCCCGTTCGAAGATTTGCCTTCCCATAAAGAGAAAGACAGCCTTTCGGCTGTCTTTCTCTTTATCCTGTTGGAAGGAAATTAGTCCTTGACTTCGATAACGACGCCGGAGCCGACGGTACGACCGCCCTCGCGGATAGCGAAGCGGAGACCCTTCTCGATAGCGATGGGGGTGATCAGCTCAACGTTCATGTCAACGTTATCGCCGGGCATGCACATCTCGGTGC
>CAKTJA010000082.1 GCA_934567115.1 uncultured Oscillospiraceae bacterium | reverse complement strand
GCTCACCGTGTCCTACGTTTCGCTTCTGACCATAGCGGCGTGCCTTGTCATCATGGCGGCGCTGACGCTTTTTGTCAACGGAAGCAGGATGGGAAAGGCCATGCGCGCCTGCTCTGAGGACAGGGAGGCCGCGCAGCTGATGGGGATCAACGTCAACGCGACGATCTCCGCGACCTTCGCCATCGGCTCCGCGCTCGCGGCGGTCGCGGGGGTGCTGCTCTGCTCGTTCAACACATCCCTGATGCCGACGACCGGCTCCATGCCGGGCATCAAGGCGTTCACCGCCGCCGTCTTCGGCGGGATCGGCTCCATTCCGGGCGCGTTTCTCGGGGGGCTTTTGCTCGGCGTGATCGAGGCGATGGCCAAGGCGTATATTTCCACGAATCTTGCAAACGCGATCGTCTTCGCGGTTTTGATCGCCGTGCTGCTCGTCAAGCCGGCGGGACTGCTCGGCAAGTACGTGCCGGAGAAAGTGTGAGGTGGCGGCGGTGACAGGATTTGCAAAAAAGCTGCGGTCCGTGAAGAGGACCACAAAGATCGACATGGCGACCTATCTGGGCGTGATCGCGGTCTATGCCGTCGTATCCGCGCTGAAGGGCGGGGGACTGCTTTCCCGCTCGGCGACCGGCCTTCTTGTGCCGATCTGCTGCTACATGTCCATGGCCGTCTCGCTGAACCTGACCGTCGGCGTCCTCGGCGAGCTGAGCCTCGGTCACGGCGGATTTATGAGCGTCGGCGCGTTTTCGGGCGTGATCGCCGCGCAGAGCCTTCAGGCCGCGATCCCGTCCACGCCGCTGCGGCTTGCCGCCGCGATGGTGATCGGCGCGCTCTTTGCCGCCGCTGCGGGTCTTCTGGTCGGAACGCCGGTGCTGCGTCTGCGCGGGGACTACCTCGCCATCGTGACGCTTGCCTTCGGCGAGATTATTAAAGAATTGATCAACTGCCTGATCGTCGGCTTTGACGGGAGCGGGCTTCATATCCTCTTCAACCTTTCCGGCTCGAAAACGGTCGCGGATCTGGACCTTGACGCGTCCGGCTTCGCCATCATCAAGGGCGCGCAGGGCGCGACCGGGACCGAGACCATCGCGACGTTTACGGCGGGCTTCGTTCTTGTGATGGTAACGCTCGCCGTCGTGCTCAACCTCACGCGGTCCCGCGCGGGGCGGGCGATCATGGCCATCCGAGACGACGCGATCGCGGCGCGGTCCATCGGGCTGAATCTGACGAAGTACAAGCTGACGGCCTTCGTCGTCTCCGCCTCTCTCGCGGGGGCGTCAGGGGCGCTTTACGCGCTGAACTATTCCTCGCTTCAGGCGGGCAAGTTCAATTTCAATCTTTCGATCCTCGTGCTGGTGTTTGTGGTGCTCGGCGGGCTTGGGAATATCTGGGGCAGCCTTCTCGCCGCCGCCGCGCTGACCATTCTGCCCGAGGCGCTGCGGGAGTTCGCGGACTATCGCATGCTGGCGTACGCCGTCGTGCTGATCCTTGTCATGCTGGCGACCAACAGCCCGCAGGGAAAGCACTTTTTCGAAAGGCTGCTTCCGCGCCGCCGCGCGGCAGCGGAAAAGGAGGACTGACCATGACGCAGAAGCAGAGAACGAAGCTTGTCCCCGTTCCGCGCAGCACGGCGCTGCTGCCGGAGCGCGACGCGGATAAATCCCCGGTCCTTGAGTGTATCGACCTCGGCGTGACCTTCGGCGGACTGAAGGCGGTGGACCATTTCGACATTACCATCGGACGCACGGAGATCGCCGGTCTGATCGGGCCGAACGGCGCGGGGAAGACGACGGTGTTCAACCTGCTCACCCGGGTCTATCAGCCGACGCACGGGACGGTCCTTCTCAACGGGAAGGACATCAACGGCCTGAGCGCCGCGCAGATCAGCCGGGCGGGCATCGCGAGGACCTTTCAGAACATCCGGCTGTTTCAAAACCTGAGCGTGGAGGAAAACATCACCGTCGCGATGGATACGCAGATGCGTTACAGCATGGCGGAGGGGGTCTTCCGTCTGCCGCGCTTCTGGCATGAGGAGCGGGTGGTCCACGAAAGGGCGATGGAGCTGCTGTCCATCTTCGGGATGGAGCGCTTCGCAAACGACCGGGCCGGCAGCCTGCCGTACGGCGCGCAGCGCCGGCTGGAGATCCTGCGGGCGCTGGCGACCAACCCGTGTCTGCTGCTGCTCGACGAGCCGGCCGCGGGCATGAATCCCTCGGAGACGGCGGCGCTGATGGAAAATATCCGCTCCATTCGGGACACGTTTAAAATCGCCGTGCTGCTGATCGAGCACGATATGAACCTTGTAATGAACATCTGCGAGGGAATCGCGGTCCTGAACTTCGGACGCATCATCGCAAAAGGCTCTCCGGAGGACATCCAGTCCGACCCGGAGGTCATCGAGGCGTACCTCGGCAGAAGAAAGGAGGGCTGACGATGGGAAGCATCCTCAGGGTTGACGGGCTTCACGTCTATTATGGAAGCATTCACGCGGTCAAGGGCGTTTCGTTTGAGGTCAACGCGGGCGAGATCGTCACGCTCATCGGCGCGAACGGCGCGGGAAAATCCACCGTTCTCAACACGATCTCCGGGCTTCTGCGTCCAAGCGGCGGCAGCGTGTTTTTTGAAGACAGGGACCTCAAGGGCGTCGCGCCGCACAGAATCGTTGCGCACGGGCTTGCTCAGGTCCCGGAGGGAAGACACATCTTTCAGCAGATGACCGTGGAGGAGAATCTTGAAATGGGGGCGTATACAAAGCCGGGCGGGACGGCTGCCGGGATCGCCGACGTTTACGCGCGCTTTCCCCGCCTGGCGGAGCGCCGCCGCCAGATCGCCGGTACGCTCTCGGGCGGAGAGCAGCAGATGCTTGCCATGGGACGGGCGCTGATGTCTGGGCCGAAGCTTCTGATGCTCGACGAGCCGTCGATGGGGCTTGCCCCGATCCTCGTCGAACAGATCTTCGATCTGATCCGCGAGCTTCACGCGGCGGGGACCACGATCCTTCTGGTCGAGCAGAACGCGCAGGCTGCGCTTTCCGTGGCCGACCGCGCTTACGTTCTGGAGACCGGAAGAGTCACGCTCTCCGGGACGGGCGCGGAGCTGATGACCAGCGACGCGGTGCGCAAGGCCTACCTCGGCGGCTGAGAAGAAGATACGGCTTGACGCGCGAGGCGCGCCCTGCTATCATAATGTGCGCCGGACAAAGCCGTTCGGCCCCGAAGGTACAGACCTCCGGGGCTTTCGGCCCAGTCCGGCGCACGTCGGCGCGAACGGGAGGACGGAGCGCGTCCGTCTTCGCCGGTCGGCGGCAGACGTGAAAATGTCCGCCAGGGAGGGTCTTCCATGCAATTTTACAGCTTTCAGAACGGCTTGCAGCCGCTTGGCGAACAGCCTCCGGAGAAATGGGAGCATCTGCTCGCCGTGCTTGAGCCGGCGGAGCTTGCGGAGGCGAAGCTGCCGGAGACGTTCGCCCCGCCCGCCGCGCGGGAGGGTGCGCACGAATCGCAGATGTGCGTTCTGCGGGCCGACCGGAACGGCGTTTCGGGACACATCCACGTTCCGCCGCGCGGGAATCAGGCGGCGCGCAGATTTTCATTCACATGGTCGCAGGGCAGCGTGCTTATCATCGATCACGACCGCGCGGCGGGGAAATGCATCGACGTTATCCTTGCGGGGCGCGAGCACGATATCGGCGGCGCGGACCGGTTTTTCGCCGACCTGCTTTTGACGCTGATCCGCGACGATCTGCCCGGGCTGGAGCAGATCGAGACGCGGCTTGCGAATCTCGAGCGCGAGGTGCTTGAGGACCGGACGGCGTCGTTCATCCACCGGATGAGCGTGATCCGCAGAGAGCTGAGCCGCGAGAACCGGTTTTACATGCAGCTTGCCGATTTCGGCTCCTCGCTTCTTGAGGAGGCGGAGGACCTTTTCGACCGGCGGAGCGTCAGGCGCATGAACTGCTTTCTGCGCAGGGTGGACGTGCTGCGCAGCGAGACGGATCTGCTGCGCGAATACGCCATGCAGATCAGCGGCGAATATCAGTCGCAGGTGGACATTGCGCAGAACCGCGTGATGCAGCTTTTGACGATCGTGACGACCATCTTTCTGCCGCTTTCCCTGATCGCCGGCTGGTACGGAATGAATTTCAACATGCCGGAGCTTCGCTGGTCCGGCGGCTACCCGGCGGTCGTTCTGCTCGCCGTCGTGATCGTGGCGGCGCTGATCGTTTTCTTCAAGCGGAAGAAGTGGTTTTAGGCGCTGTGCGCGGCAAGGCCGTACAGTCCGTTGGTCGGGTCCTGCCAGAGCGGCAGCATCGGGGGACGGTAGGTGAAGTACACGAAGGAAAACGCCGTCAGCCACAGAATGAGGAAGCCGACCGTCTGCCACGCGCCGCCGCGAAGCGAGCCGCGCCGAAGCATATGGAAGCTGACGAAGCAGGTCAGCGCGTCGGCGAGGAAGAAGATGGCGATGTTGACCCAGTCCGGTGTTTTGCCGAACATGCCGTTGAGCGTGTAGAAGAGGGTCGGGATGGAGAGTAGGCCGAGCAGCATCGCGGTGCTCTTTACCGCAAAAAAGTTGCGCAGCGGGTCGGCGAAGACGGGAAACTGCACCAGCGTAAAGAGAAAATACGGGACGAACAGAAGCTTCATATGCTCCCAGGTGGATTCGTTCACGGCGGAAAACGCCGCGGCGAGCGGGCTGCATCCCGTCCATTCGTAGACAAAGTGGAGCAGCGTACCGAAAAGGCCGACAAACAGGAAGCTGAGCAGTTCCCAGCGCAGAAGCTTTTTTTGCATGACAGTACCTCCGTTCAGGATCAGACTTTCCGTGTCCATTGTATGGAGTGCGGCGGAATTTTATCCCGTTCGGAGAAAGAGGAAAGAAACATTTGCCCTCCGCCGTTGACGCGGAGGGCAGAATACATTATAATATATAATCAGATTATGACAAATTCTGCGGGATAGAAACGATTGCACCGCAGGGGAGGGGTATATGAAAGAGGGGGCTTCTCCGCTCGCGGGGCGGGGCGGCGTTTCATTTTCGAACCGCCAGCTCGTAAGTCTCATCGCGCCGCTTCTGCTTGAGCAGCTGCTCGGCATCACGGTGGGGCTTGCCGACTCGCTGATGGTTGCGACGGTGGGCGACGCGTCGATCTCGGCGGTGTCGCTGGTGGATTCGGTCAGCGCGCTGATGATCTATATATTCTCCGCCATGGCGACGGGCGGCGCGGTCGTCGCGGGGCAGTATCTCGGGCGAGGCGAGCGGGACGAGGCCTGCCGCAGCGCGCAGCAGCTCATGGTCCTGCTTGCCGGGGTGTCGCTGACGGTGATGGCGCTGCTTTATCTGTTCAAGGGCTTCATCCTTACGCACTTGTTCGGGAAGATCGACGCGGACGTGATGACCGCGACCGATATCTACTACAGCTACGTGATGGCCTCGATCCCCGGCATCGCGATCTACAACGGCGGTGCGGCGCTTTTCCGCACGATGTCCCGTTCGGACGTTTCGCTTCGGGTGTCGCTGCTGATGAACGGGCTCAACGTCGCGGGCAACGCGGTCCTGATCTTCGGTCTCGGCCTTGACGTGTCGGGCGTCGCGATCCCGACCCTTGTCTCGCGCACGGCGGCGGCGTGCGTGATGCTGCGGCTGCTGTTCAATGAGAAGCTGTCGCTGCATCTGTCAGACTTCAAAAGCTTCCGCTTTGAAAAGCGGGTGATGCGCAATATTTTCCGCATCGCAATCCCGAGCGGGGTGGAAAACGGGATGTTCCATTTCGGACGGCTGATCCTCTTCAGCCTGATCTCGACCTTCGGCACGGCGAGCATCACCGCCAACGCCATCGGGAACACGATGGGGAATTTCCACTGCTTTGCAGGACAGGCGATCTGCATGGGGCTGACGACGGTGGTGAGCCAGTGCGTCGGCGCCGGCGCTTACGATCAGGCGCGGTTTTATATGAAGAAGCTCATGCTCGCCGCCTACGCGGTGATGGGGCTGGTCAATCTGCTGCTGATCCTTGCCATACCGCTGACGCTCCGCATCTACGACGTTGCGCCGGAGGCGGCGGAGCTTGCCCGGACGGTCATGCTTCTTCACGGAGGGAGCGCGATCGTTCTGTGGATGCC
>CAKTJA010000081.1 GCA_934567115.1 uncultured Oscillospiraceae bacterium | reverse complement strand
GCCATCGGCCTCGTCGAAACCGGCGTCGCCTCCGTCGAGGATATCGACAAGGCCATGATGCTCGGCGCGAATCACCCGATGGGTCCCCTTGCGCTCGGCGATTTCATCGGTCTGGACGTGTGCCTTGCCATCATGGACGTTCTTTACAGCGAGACCGGCGATCCCAAGTACCGTCCGGCCCTCCTGCTCAAGAAGATGGTGCGCGGCGGTCAGCTCGGCAAGAAGTCCGGCAAGGGCTTCTACGATTACAGCAAGTAATTTTTCGGCAAAATATAACGGAAAACGCGTTCTTTTTCCCGCTGCGGCGAATGGGATACGTCCCGCGCCGGGGCATTCGCAAAGAGGCGTCTGTTGAATCGAAAAATGAGAAGGATCGGGTCCAAGCGGCCCGATCCTTTCTTTGTCCCGCAGTCCCGCACAAGGCAAGCCAGAGCTACGCGCGTCCCCACAGAAAGCGGGACGCAGCCGACTTTGCGTCCCGTCGTTCTTTTTCGCTTAGAGCGACAATGAAGCCCCCTTTTCGACTACAAATTGTATTTTTCTCCGACAATATAACGTATCGTATCCAATTTCGAGCCGTTTTACGCCATCATGATCCATCTGTGCGGAGAGCGCACCCCTTATGGGTCCAAAAATTTTCGGCGTTTTTCGAAGCCCCAAGGGGCCGTTTGGCGGAGAGAAAACGTCTTTTCAGCGCGCCGAAGCCCGCCGTCCGGTCAGACGGCGGGCTTCCTTTCATGCATTGTTAAGAATCGGACTGTGTATACTTTTTCTCCAGCTCCTCCACCTCCCGCGATTTCGTCGGCGATGTGTCGAGCGGGGTGTTCAAAATACGCTCCGTCTGCTCCGCTTCCAGATTCTTCTGCTTCTTCGCCTTTTTCCACCATGTGAAAAGGATCAGCAGCACGGCTACGACGCCGAGGACCACAACGATCGTCACGAGCGGGCTGCGCGTGACCTCCATCATTCGATCCGCCGTTTTCTCAAAAACGGTGGAAAAATAATCCGAGGTGTCCAGATCCGAGACGTAGTACGAATCGAGATAGTCGAAGAAAATATCGCGCGCCTCGTTGTCGAAAACGGTCTTCGCCTGCTTGCCTGCGACACACCATGCAAGGTACTGACCGTCTTCGTTATGCTCCTGAAAAACGACCAGAAGATGACCCTCGTCCTCAAACAGCTCGTCATAGAGCGCGCCGGCAAAGGACTCCATCTCCGCGTCGGTGGGCCGGGCGCTCCCGTTCACCGAGTCGGTCAGATACAGGTAAGGCTGCACGCCGGTTTCGGAAAAGAAATGCTTCATCCCCTGCTCAAGCCGCGAGCCGCTCTCCACCCAGCCGAGGTGATCCTCGTAATACCCGGTCGTAACGACCGCGTCGGACGAAAGCTTCTCGCGCGTGACGGTGGACTTTGTGACGCTCAGATCCGATTTAAACATCCCTGAGACCGCAAGGAAGACGGAGATCAGGACAATGATCAAAAGCAGATTGATCAGAACCGTGGGCAGAAGGCAGCCTCCCCTGCGGCCTGTCCGCCGGGGAGGCGGTCCCCCGAAGCCGCCGTACCCCCCGCCATAACGGGGAGGCGGTCCGCCAAAGCCCCCGAAGCCTCCGCCATAGCGGGGAGACGATCCGCCGAAGCCTCCGCGCGGAGCGCTTCCGCCGGAGCGGGACGAGCCGGTAAATCCGCCGCGTCCGCCGCCAAAGGAGCCGCCGCGATGTCCCCCGGAGGAACGGGAGCCGCCAAAGGAACCGCCGCCGGAGCTGCGGCCTCCTCCGCCGCCTGCGCCGCCGCGACCCATGGCTTACACCCCAAGCTCGGCCTTCATACGGGCCAGCTCATCGTCAACGGAAGCGTCGGAAGCGCCGCCGTACTTCGCGGCAAGCCGGTCCGCCTCGCTGACCGGCTTTTCGTTCAGCGCGGCTCTGGCATTCGCCTCGTCGAGCATCCGGTTCGCCTTCTCCTCCATGCGCTCAAACGCGGCGATCGAGCGGCCGGAGTTGTCCATCGCGTCGGACGCCTTGTTCACGCGCTCCTGCGTCTTGGCGACGGCAACCGTCGCCTTAATGTTGTTGCGGCGCGCGCGGAGCTGCTCGATGTCGCTTTGCAGCTTGTCGTGCATCTGGCGCATCTTGTCGGCGTTGGCCTTCGCCGCCTCATATGTAGGAAGGATCGCGGCAAGGCGCGTCTCCGCCTTCTGCTTCTCGGCGATAAAAACACGCGCGTCGCTCTCGCTGCCGCTCTGAAGCGCCTTTTTGGCAAGCCCGGCATACTTGTCCACCTCTGCCTGCGCGTCGTCCACCATGCGCTTGCAGCGGCTCTCCTCCGCCATGACGGAGGCAGTCTCCTGCTTGACCTGAGCCAGATCGTCCATCGCGTTGCGCAGGTACTGGTCGATCATCTTCGACGGGTCCTCCGCCTTGTCCAGCAGCGCGTTGATGTTAGCGGAAACGATGTCCGAAAAACGAGATAAGATCCCCATGCTTCTTCTTTCCTTTCAAGACAGTATCGGCTGCGACCGCCCTGTCTATCGCAGCCGCCTCCGTATATTTATTTTATGTTCTGCGGGAATAAATGTCAATGACAAAGATGAAAGCTTAAAATTTTTCGAGATTCGCCTTCGCGGAAGGCGTGGCGGCTTCCCTCCCGGAGCCTCCGCTTTCGGAGGTCTGCCGAACAGGGCGGCGCGCGTTTTTGTTCCACCGTCGCCGGCACGGGCAAACGGCATTTTTTCACTTGCCGCCCGGCCTCCGCTGTGCTATAATGGTCGGGTACAGCCGGAGGCCGCAAAACGTGTCTCCGGCTGCGGACACAGGGGCCTGTACCCCTGGCGTGTCCGCAGCAACCGAATATGCGCCTGTGATGGAATTGGCAGACATGCGGGATTTAGGTTCCCGTGCTTTCAGCGTGTGGGTTCGAGTCCCTTCCGGCGCACCATACCGGGGACCCCGCAAGCGAAACGGCTTGCGGGGTCCCCGGCTTTATCGGCACTTTTTTCACCTCGGCGCAAGCGCAAATATGCGCATCGCGCACAGGGCCACGCTTTTACATCCGGTCTTCGGTCGGCGCCGCCGCATTGCACCATTTTTTGCATGCGTCAAAACAGGCGGCGGTCTGCGGAACTTTTTTTCGGTTTTTCCGTCTAAACGAATACAACCGTGGCGAACGACCGCCATGCGCAAGCAAAGGAGATACTTATGAAACGACTATTGACCATTCTACTGACCCTGAGCCTTATCCTGTCCCTCACCGCCTGCGGCAGTAAAACCAACGACCCGGCAACGCCAGACGCCGTTCCCCCGCAGGAACAGGGGACCGGCGGCGCGCCGGCCGACAAGGAAAGCGAACAGCCTGACGACCCTGCCGAACCGGAACAGCAGCCGGAGGAGCAGCCTCCCACGGAGGAGGTCAAGCCCGAATCCGAGAAAGAACCTGAAAAACAGCCGGAAAAACAGCCTGAGACCAAGCCCGCTGAAAAGCCCGCCGAGGAAAAGCCTGCCGGGAAGCCCGCCGAAACGCCCGCGCCCGAACAGCCCACAGAGGAAAAGCCCGCCGAAACACCGGCAGAAACGCCCACGCCTGAGCAGCCTGCGGAGGATGGGTCCGCCGCAACATCGGATGACACGCTGGCCATCCTCATGGCGGTCTGGAACGCCTACGGAGATGATGAAAAGTTCCCCGCCGCCGAAAACGCTCCGGTACTTGTGGACGTCAGCAACACGGACAGCCTCAGCCATCTTCTGACCTTCCCGACGGAAGACGCTTCGCTCATCGACGGCGCGGCTTCGCTCCTGCACATGATGAATCTGAACACCTTCACCTGCGGCGCGTTCCACACCGTTGAGGCGCAGGACGCTTCCAAGCTTGCGGACGATCTGCGCACAGCCATTCAGGGCAAGCACTGGATGTGCGGCTTCCCTGATAAGCTCGTCATTGCGGCAATGGATCAGTATGTCATCTCCATGTACGGCAATGAAACTCTGATCAACACCTTCCGCGATAAGCTCCAGTCCGCCTATCCCTCCGTCTCCATTGTCTACGACGAAGCCATTACGCTGTGATGAGGCCGCATGAAAATGCGGGCAGGGACCGGGACCGCAGCCACGCAGAGTGAAACGCGCCCATGATGCTTCCCCGGCGGAACCGGGAAGCGCCCATAGGCTCCGGCAAAAAAGGACGGTACTGTCCGGCATAAGCCGGGCAGTACCGTTCCAGCGTATCGAAAAAGTCTTTTCGACACGCTGAGCAAGTTTTCAGAGCTTCGAAAAAGCTCTGAAAACTATTGATTTCAATAGCGCAGGACACCCTTCTTGGGTTTCCCGCGCACACTCTTCCTTACCGTTGCGGGGAGTCCGCCACATTATCAACAGTCTCAAACGGTACTGCCCGGCATAAGCCGGGCAGTACCGTTTGTCCCATCGCAGAAGCGGTAGAAGTGCGGCAGGGCCGCGTCCTTACACCTCGGCGGACGCTCCCTCGGACTCCCCGAAGGCCTTGATGGCCCTCGCGTCCTCGGCGCGCTTCTCCTCGATGGATTCCTTCAGGATCATGTCCTTCACCTTCATCAGGCGAATGGTGTTCGCGCGCTCATTCTCGTCAAGCTTCATCGTGATGTATTTAATATTTCTCTGCATCTCCGGCATCTTGACATATTCCAGCGCGTTCACGCGGCGGCGCGTCCGCTCGATCTCCGCGGCAAGCATCGCCAGCGCCTTTTCCGCCTCGGCAAGCCTCAAAAGCTCCGGCAGGATCTCGCTCAGCTCACGCACCGCGTCGTCCAGCTCGCCGCTGGTCTGCGCGAAGCCGTAGGGATAAACGTCGCCGCTCTCGGCGCTTTTGAGCTTGAATTCATAGCGCGGCACGTTGACGCTCATCACGTTCTGCGACGTCATTTCCAGCGACACGCTCTGCTTCGGGCGCAGCAGCGCCTGCTCAAGCATCTCCGGAGACATCAGCGCGCTCGCCACGGTGAACGAGCCGTACGCACGCTCGAGCGACTTCTCCACCTTCGCGCGCAGCTCACGCTCCTCGCGCACCACATCCATGAAGCGCTTCATCAGCTCGTCGCGCTTGTCCTTGAGGAGCTTGTGTCCGCGCTGTGCGGTCCTGAGCCGTCCCTTGAGCCGCGTAAGCTCCATACGGGTGGGGTTGACGGCAGTTGTCGGCATCGTGCTCCCCCCCTTACTCGGCCTTCTTCATATACTTGTCGATATACTCCGGCTTGATACGCTTAAGCTCGCCGCGCGGCAGGATGCTCAAAAGCTCCCACCCGAGGTCGAGCGTCTGCTCGATGTCGCGGTTCTCGTCCGCCCCCTGCGAAACATAGCGCTTTTCAAACTCGTCGGCAAATTTGGCGTAGAGCAGGTCGGTCGGGCTGAGCGCGGACTCGCCGAGGATGCTCATCAGCTCCTTATTCTCCTTGCCCGTCGCATAGGCGGCAAAGAGCTGGTTCATGGTATTTGCGTGATCCTCGCGCGTACGGCCCGCGCCGATTCCCTTGTCCTTCAGACGGCTTAGGCTCGGCAGCACGTCCACCGGCGGCGTAACGCCCCGGCGGTGCAGCTCGCGCGAGAGGATGATCTGCCCCTCGGTGATATAACCGGTCAGGTCGGGAATGGGGTGGGTCTTATCGTCCTCGGGCATGGTGAGGATCGGGATCATGGTGATCGAGCCGTCCTTCCCGACCTGACGGCCCGCGCGCTCGTACATGGTGGCAAGGTCGGTATACAGGTAGCCGGGATAGCCTCGGCGGCCCGGGACCTCCTTCTTCGCCGCGCTGATCTCGCGCAGCGCCTCGGCATAGTTGGTGATGTCCGTCAAAATGACCAGCACGTGCATCCCGCAGTCAAACGCCAGATACTCCGCCGCCGTCAGCGCCATGCGCGGCGTGGCGATACGCTCGACCGCCGGGTCGTTCGCAAGGTTGGTGAAAAGCACCGTACGGTCGATCGCGCCGGTGCGCTTGAACTCGCTGACGAAAAACTCCGATTCCTCAAACGTGATGCCGATGGCCGCGAAGACGACCGCGAAATTGCTCGCGCCGTCAAGCACCTTCGCCTGACGCGCGATCTGCGCGGCGAGCTGCGCGTGCGGAAGACCGGAGCCGGAGAAGATGGGAAGCTTCTGTC
>CAKTJA010000080.1 GCA_934567115.1 uncultured Oscillospiraceae bacterium | reverse complement strand
TGCAATAACCGCAGATTCTCTTTTGTGCCTCCCCGCCGTTTCGATCCCCGAAGGCCGGGAGCTTCTCAGCCGTCGTGAACGCAAAGCCGAATCAGAGCTTCGATAAAGGCTCCCGCTCCGGACGGCGCAATCTGTGCGTCCCGCCGGGACAGCCGCTCACTTCTTCGTCATATGGACCCCGGCGGTTTTGAGCATCAGCTTCTTTGTGCCGACCTGCTCAAACGCCACCTCGATCAGCGCATCGCCGCCCATCGGCGTGGCCGAGAGGACCATGCCGTCTCCGAAGGTCTTGTGACGGACCTGATCTCCTGCCGAAAGCTGTAAAGCCGAAACACTTGCAGCAGGTCGGCTTACAGCCTGTACAGGCGCTCTTCGCTGTGCAGGACGCGCCATCGCTCCGCCGAAGCCGGACGGCGGAAAGCTCTCCCTGAAGCCGCCGGAGGAAAATTCGTCACGCCGTTCGTACCGCTCCGCCGACGGCTTTCCGGTCCAGTCGGCGTTTTTCTCCGGGATCTCGCTCAAAAAGCGGGAGGGCGCGCTCGGCGTGGTGCGTCCGAAGAGCATCCTCTGCTTTGCGCTGGTCAGCGTCAGCCGCTCCCGCGCGCGCGTCATCGCCACGTAGCACAGCCGCCTTTCCTCCTCCAGCTCCTCCTCGTCGCCGACGGCGCGGTTTCCCGGGAATATCCCCTCCTCCATGCCGACGACATAGACGCTGGGAAACTCCAGACCCTTCGCGCTGTGCATCGTCATGAGCGTCACACAGTTTTCGGCGGAGGCGCTGTCGAGATCGGTATAGAGCGCGATCTCATTGAGGAAGCCCGACAGCGACGCGTCCTCCGGTTCGTTTTCCAAAAACGCGAGAATGTTCGATTTAAGCTCCTGCACGTTCTCGAGCCGGGCGCGGCTTTCCATGTCGCCCTTCTCCTCAAGCGCGCGGACATAGCCCGTCCGGTCGCAGACAAGATCGTAAAAGTCCGGCAGGTCCATCGTATCCTCGGCCTCCCGCAGCGAATCGATTAGAGAGGCAAACTTCTCCATTCGCGCCGCCGCCGTCTTCAGCGCCGCATACTCTCCCGCCGTGCGCAGCACCGACATCATCGGCTCGCTCCGCTCGAGCGCGAGCGCCTGCACACGGTCAACGCTCGTCTGTCCGATGCCGCGCGGCGGATTGTTGACCACACGCCGCAGCCGCAGATCGTCCGAGGGGTTGTTGACCAGCGCGAGATAGGCCAGCATGTCCTTGACCTCCGCGCGCTCAAAAAACTTCATGCCGCCGACGACCTGATACGGGATCCCGTTTCGCTTGAGCGCGTACTCCAGCGCGTTCGACTGTGCGTTCATTCGGTAAAGGATCGCATTGTCGCGCCAGTTCCTGCCCCGGCTGAAGTCCGACATCATACTTGAGACGACAAAATTCGCTTCGTCCTGCTCGTTGAATACAGTCCGGATCGTCACCCTCTCGCCGCCGCCCGCGTCGGTCCAAAGCGTCTTCCCCTTCCGCCCCGCGTTATTCTTTATGACGGCGTTTGCCGCGTCAAGAATATTCTGCGTGGAACGATAGTTCTGCTCAAGCCGGATCGTTCGCGCGCCCCGGTAGTCCTTTTCAAAATTAAGGATATTGGTGATGTCCGCGCCGCGGAAACGGTAAATGCTCTGGTCGTCGTCGCCGACCACGCAGATATTGCGGCGCTCTCCCGTGAGCAGACGCACCAGCTCGTACTGCATCCGGTTCGTGTCCTGATACTCGTCGATGAGAACGTAGCGGAACTTCTGGCGGTAGCGCTCCCGAACCTCCTCATCGCTTTGAAGAAGCCGCACGGTATGCAGGATCAGGTCGTCAAAATCCAGCGCGTTCGCCTCGCGCAGCACGTCCGTATAGCGCTTGTAGACCGACGCGATGCGCTCCTTTCGCCAGTCGCCGCTGCCGCTCCACTTCTTTGCATAGTCCGCGCTCGACAGCATCTCATCCTTCGCCCGTGAGATCGCCGTCATGACCTCGCGCGGGGGAAAGGCCTTCTCGTCAAGGTTCATTTCCTTGAGAATATCCCGTACCACGCGCTTGCAGTCGTCGGTATCGTAGATCGCAAAGTCGCACGAGAAGCCAAGCCAGTCTATGTCCCGGCGAAGAATGCGCACGCAGGCGGCGTGAAAGGTCAGCGCCCAGACCTCCGAAGCGCCGGAGATCCCGAAGGCCTCCAGCCTCTCTCTCAGCTCCTTCGCGGCCTTATTGGTAAAGGTCACGGCGAGCACCTGCCACGGCGCAGGCCGGTCCACCGCGCACAATCGGCGCATGCGCCGACGCTCCTCCTCCGTCGGACTCGACGGGAAGCCCTCCAGAAAGGCGAGGTCGCTCTCATCCGCGTCGTCCGGGACCTCGTTGCAGTCGCTGCCGCGTCCGTAGGTCAGGATGTTCGCCACGCGGTTGATCAGCACCGTCGTCTTGCCGCTGCCGGCCCCCGCAAGAAGCAGCAGCGGACCTTCGGTCGTCAGGACGCCGCCGCGCTGCTCCGGATTCAGCCTTGAAAAATTCCGCGCGATGCATGCGCGGCGCGCCGCGCAGAAGCGGGAAGAAAAATCAGTCATCTGCTTCCACCTGTTCCCTTAAAATTCTATCTGATTTTACAGCATCTCCACTTTTCGGTCAACCGCTTTCGCCGCTTTTTTTCGCATGCGGAAAAATCCGGGGTACGGTCCGAAGCGCTCCGGCCGACGCCGAAAGCGTTTCCACCCGTTCAAATCTCAACGTCATTTAATAAGAGAGCCGAGGCCCCTTGCCCCGGCTCGTATCGCTTTCGTTTTTGATTCTCCGAACGATTCCGCATAAAATATGCCGCCGTTTTGCGGGCCATCCTCCCGAAAAAGCGCTTGGCTTAATCGGCTTGCTCTCGATCCATTTTTCTGTAAAAATAAAAATTTTGTTCTATTTTCTATTGACAAGTACGAATGTTCCAGTTATAATTCAGCTAAACATAAGTTCTATTTTCGGAGGTGCTTCAAATGTCTGCATTTTCTCTGTTCTTTGTTTTTCTCGGCATCGGCTTTGCCACAGCAAATCTGATGAAGCTCATCTCCTACCTCGATCAGCCGCACGGTCGAACCGGCCGCGCGCGCATTCGCTGACGCAGCCGCCATGGAGATTCTGGATAAGCTCGCCATTCTGACGGACGCCGCAAAGTATGACGCAGCCTGCACCTCAAGCGGTGCGAAGCGCGGCTTCGAGCCGGGCAAGATCGGCTGCACCTCCTCGTCCGTTATGGGCTGCTGCCACAGCTTTTCCGCAGACGGACGCTGCATCACGCTTTTGAAGGTCCTGTTGACAAACCGCTGCGTCTATGACTGCAAGTACTGCGTCAACCGCCGGTCGAACGACACGCCCCGCGCGATGTTTACACCGGACGAGCTTGCGGAGCTGACCATTCAGTTTTACCGGCGCAACTATATTGAGGGCCTGTTTCTGTCCTCCGGCGTTCTGCGCTCTCCGGACTACACGATGGAGCTGATGATCCGCACGCTGTCGATCCTCCGGGAGGAGTATCGCTTTAATGGGTACATCCACGCCAAGGCCATCCCCGGCGCGTCAAGCGAGCTGGTCGAGCGGCTCGGCATGCTCGCCGACCGGCTGAGCGTCAATATCGAGCTGCCGAGCGAAGCGTCGCTCCACAGGCTTGCGCCGAACAAAACGAGGGAATCGGTCCTGCGTCCGATGCGCTTTATTCGCGAGCGCGGTCTGGAAAACAAGCAGGAGCTTGTCCGGTATCGCCATGCGCCGCGCTTCGCTCCCGCCGGACAGAGCACGCAGCTGATCGTCGGCGCCACGCAGGAGAGCGACCGGCACATCCTCACGCTGACGCAGTCCCTTTACGACGTCTATCGGCTGAGGCGCGTTTTTTACTCCGCCTATGTGCCCGTGGTCGAAAACTCGCTTCTGCCGTCTCTTGACACAAAGCCGCCCCTGCTGCGTGAGCACCGTCTCTATCAGGCGGACTGGCTCCTCCGTTTTTACGGCTTCCGCGTCGGCGAACTGCTTGACGAGGCCCAGCCGAACTTTGACCCCCTTCTCGATCCGAAATGCTGCTGGGCGCTCCGTCATCCGGAATTCTTCCCCATTGAGATCAACCGCGCAGACTACGAAGCGCTGCTGCGCGTCCCGGGCATAGGCGTTACCAGCGCAAGGCGCATCCTTGTCGCGAGACGCGCCGGCTCTCTGCGCGCCGACGATCTGCGCAAGCTCGGCGTTGTGATGAAACGGGCGCAGTATTTTGTCACCTGCTCCGGGCAAAGCGCCGCGTCGCTGCGCCTGTCTCCGGACGGCGTCCGCCGCCAGCTGAGCGCTGTGGAACGCTCCGCGCTCCCCGCCGCTCAGCTCGAGCAGCTTTCCCTGTTCGGGACGGGCTGAAGGTTTGCCCGTTTCGCTTATTCCATGGTATAGATTGGAGCTGAGTGTCGTGTGGCGTGAGGTTGCCTATGAATATGACGGAAGCTTTTGCGGTTTGATGTGCTGCATCTATGAAAGCTACACGCAAAAAGAGCTCCCCGCCGCGATCTGCCGCGCCGGGGAGCTGGAGCCGTGTTTGTTTGAGGTCCGCACCGTGGCGTCAGACCGTGAGCATGCGCAGCGCGTGTATCGCAGCCTCTGCAATATATCTCCCGAGGTCGGCCCGTTTCTGCGCCGCGTCTTTTTGACCTGCCTTGCGGACAGGGAGCTTGCCATTTACCGGTTTACCGCAAAGCTTTACCGGGAAGGCGCGCCGCTGCTGCGGCGGCTCTCGGACGAAGCCTACCTTCCGCTGCTGAAGGCCGTTCGCCACCTCAACGGCGAGGTGCAGCTTCTTCGCGGCTTTGTGCGTTTTTCCGATTTTGGGGGCGTTCTCGCGGGCGAGATCGAGCCGAAAAACCGGGTGCTCCCCCTGCTGCGGGGACATTTCTGCCAGCGCTGCCATGATGAGACCTTCTTTCTCTATGACCGTACACATCGGGAGGCTCTGCTTTATTCGGGCGGGCATTCCGACATTGTTCCGCTTGAGAATTTCGTCATGGCACCTCCCGATGAAGCGGAGGCCGCCTACCGACGGCTCTGGAGGTGCTTTTACGATACGGTCGCCATCTGTGAGCGCGAAAATCCGAGGCTGCGCATGACGCATATGCCAAAGCGCTACTGGTCTGTAATGACCGAGTTTCAGGAGGAACCGGTCACGGCTCCTTCTCCGCCATTGCCGAGCGGAGCGATTTCAGCGCCCGGCGCTCAAGCCGCGAGACCTGCACCTGCGATACCCCCAGCACCCGGGCCGTCTGGTCCTGCGTCATGCCCCTGAAAAAGCGGAGGAGGATCGCCATGCGCTCCTTCTCGGGAAGCGCCTCCACGGCGGAGCGCAGCGATATTCGCTCAATCATCCCCTCCTCCGGGCTGTCGGTCCCGAGGACCGTTTCAAGCGTCAGTCCGTCCCCCGTCTCCTGCTGAAGCGATTCCGGGGCGGCGGACGCAAGGTCGGAATCCGCGATCTCCTCCACGCTCAGGCCGGTCTCCTCCGACAGCTCCGAGAGCACCGGCTCGCGTCCGAGCTGTATGCGCAGCCGCTCCCTTGCGCTGTAAATGCTCTGAGCGCGTTCACGCAGGGTCCGTCCGACCTTTACCGCTCCGTCGTCGCGAAGAAAACGACGGATCTCCCCTGCGATTTTTGGAACGGCGTATGTTGAAAACTGCGTCCCATATGTAATGTCAAATCCCTTTACAGCTTTTAGAAATCCTATGCACCCAAGCTGATAGAGATCGTCCATATCGACCCCGCGCCCATTGTATCTCCGTACAACGCTCCAAATCAGGCCGTTATTCTCCAGAAGCACGCGCTCCCCGGCTTCCTCGTCTCCCTGACGCGCTGCCTCCAGCAGTGCAAGCGTGTCCGCCGTGCTCATGCGCGTCCGGTGCGCTGCGCGATCCTGCGCCGCATGGTGACGACCGTTCCTTTCCCAGGGCGCGAGCGTACCTTGAGCTGATCCATGAAGCTTTCCATGATCGTGAAGCCCATCCCGCTGCGCTCTTCGCCCCCGGTCGTGAACAGCGGCTCGCGCGCCTGATCGACGTCCGCGATCCCGCGTCCCCAGTCGTGCACCGCGATCTCCAGCACGCCGCCGTCCAGTATGCGCGCCCGTATCGCCACTTTTCCGATCGTATCCGGAT
>CAKTJA010000079.1 GCA_934567115.1 uncultured Oscillospiraceae bacterium | reverse complement strand
GAGCTGGTCCTCTGGTCAAGCTGGGAATTTCACTTCATCGAGCTGGACGACAGCTTTACCACCGGCTCGTCCATCATGCCGCAGAAGAAAAACCCCGACATGGCGGAGCTTTGCCGCGGAAAGACCGGGCGTGTCTACGGGGACCTGATGGCGCTGCTCACCACGTTCAAGGGGCTTCCTCTCGCCTACAACAAGGACATGCAGGAGGATAAGGAGGCGCTGTTCGACTGCGTTGACACAGTCAAGGCATGCCTCGAGGTGTTCACTCCGATGCTTGCGGGCATGCACGTCTGCGCGGACAGCATGTACCGCGCGGCGCAGAAGGGCTTTATCAACGCCACGGACCTTGCGGATTATCTGGCAAAAAAAGGCGTTCCCTTCCGCAGCGCCTATAAGATCGCGGGGAAGCTCGTGGCATACTGCATCCAAAACGACACCGTGCTCGAGGCGCTCCCTCTCGATGTTCTGCGGCAGTACAGCGATCGGTTCGACGAAGACGTTTACGGCGAAATATCGCTTGAGACCTGCGTTGCCAAGCGGAACTCGCTCGGCGGGGCCAGCCCCGCGTCCGTCGAGGCACAGCTGCGTTCCGTCAGGGACTTTCTCTCGCGGGCGGAAGCGCTCCTCAGCTCCCCCGCCTGAGCCGGGCGCAAGGCTCCCGAATCTATCCATCACACCCGCGCCCCACGGTCAGTCTATTCCGTGGGGCGTTTTTCTCTGCGGCTCGCGGCGCTATTGCGTTCAGCCTGAACGCCAATGTCATTAAGTTAAGCGTTTTTTGACAAAATGCCGCAGAAAACCGCAACTTATTTTTTAGAAATTATCGAGAAAACCACCCCAAACATAAATGTTAAGAACCGGGGCATTTCGCCCCGGTTCTTAACTTAACGACATTGGCCCAAACGCCGCCATTTCTATTCTCGTTCTTCGTCCGCAGCCGCTTTCCCTCCGCTCACAGGCACAGCCGTTTTCCACGAGCCGCCCCCAAGATTTCCTTTTTCACGGCAAAAGCAAGGCGGGAAGCCGCATCGCAGCGCCGGAGCCGCCCGCGCCCATCGGCATATCATTCGTCCAACTCCGCATGGGAAAGCGTCTCGACCGTCATACTCTCAAAAACCGCTCCATCTCCGCCGCCGAAAATTTACCGCGTGTCTTTGCGTTTCGACCCGCCGCGTTGTATAATAATTTTGTTATAGCATCGTTTTAAGTCCCCTGCTTCCAACCGTTGTGCGCACAGCAGAAGCGCGCGGCGGCGGACCAGGGGTCGGCAGGAGGAACCATGCGGCTTCGAACGTATATGACTTCCGACTGTGAACGGCTGGCGCGTCTGTTTTATCAAACCGTTCACAGCGTAAACGCGAAGGATTACACAAAGGAACAATTGGACGTCTGGGCGACCGGCACGGTGGATCCGGCGGAGTGGGACCGTTCGTTTCAGGAGCATCATACGGTCGTTGCGGTCGACGGCGATGAGATCATCGGCTTTGGCGATATGGACCGCTCCGGTTTTCCGGACAGGCTCTTCGTCCACAAGGACCGCCAGAGGGAGGGCGTCGCCTCCGCAATATGCGACGAGCTGGAGCGGGCTGCGGGAAACGTGAAAATCACGACGCATGCGTCCATCAGTGCCAGACCGTTTTTTGAGCACCGGGGATACCGTGTCGTCCAAAAGCAGGAGGTCGTCAGAAGCGGAGTTTCGCTGACAAATTTCGTGATGGAGAAATAACTGTCCGACAATCATCTCACGCCGTTCCGCCCGTCAAACGAACAGCCGAAAGGCATGACCACGATATCATTCCTCCGCTCC
The DNA here is from genome assembly GCA_934567115.1 of uncultured Oscillospiraceae bacterium. Taxonomy (GTDB): domain Bacteria; phylum Bacillota; class Clostridia; order Oscillospirales; family Oscillospiraceae; genus Hominicoprocola. The sequence goes on along the minus strand of CAKTJA010000079.1, from coordinate 4,462 downwards.
ACGGCAGCGTAACCGCCTCGGCTCAGGACTGAGACGGGCCTCTTTAGCCATGTCCAAAACGCCGGCGCCCCGCCGCGCAAAGCTTCAGAGCCGCGGGCGTGAGGAAGAGACGCACATAAAAAAGCAACAGCACGGCCCTGTCGGACCGTGCTGTCTTTCAAAATACCGGGAGAGCCGACGCTTGGCAAATAATCGCCGCAGCGCCCTTTCTCCTCACGCTTCTCAGCCGAACAGCGCCATCAGAACGCCGGCGGCGATCGCGGAGCCGATAACGCCGGCCACGTTCGGGCCCATGGCGTGCATCAGCAGGAAGTTCGCGGGATTCTCCTTCTGACCGACAACCTGAGACACGCGCGCCGCCATCGGGACGGCGGAAACGCCGGCGGAGCCGATCAGCGGATTGATCTTCTCCTTCAGGAACAGGTTCATAAGCTTCGCCAGCAGAACGCCGCCCGCCGTACCGAAGCCGAACGCGACAACGCCCATGCACATGATCTTGATGGTCTGCCAGGAGAGGAAGGTCGTCGCCGTGGCGGTCGCGCCGACGGTGAAGCCAAGGAAGATCGTAACGATGTTCATCAGCTCGTTGCCGGCCGTCTTGTTCAGACGCTCCACAACGCCGGACTCACGGAAGAGGTTGCCGAGCATCAGGCATGCGATCAGCGGACCGGCGGAGGGGACGAGCAGCGCCACAAACACGGTGATCATAATGGGGAAGATGATCTTCTCGCGCTTGGAGACCTGACGCAGCGGCTTCATCACGATCTTGCGCTCCTCCTTGGTGGTCAGCGCCTTCATGATGGGCGGCTGAATGACCGGAACGAGCGCCATGTAGGAATACGCCGCAACGGCGATGGGGCCGAGCAGATGAGGGGCGAGACGGGTCGTGACGAAGATCGCCGTCGGGCCGTCCGCGCCGCCGATGATACCGATGGAGGAGGACTCCTGCGCGGTGAAGCCCATCCACTGGGTGCCGACGTAGGTCATGAAGATACCGAGCTGGGCGGCAGCGCCGAGCAGCAGACTCTTGGGGTTCGCGATCAGCGGACCGAAGTCGGTCATCGTGCCAACGCCCATGAAGATCAGGCAGGGATACACGCCGAGCTTAACGCCCAGATACAGCACGTCGAGCAGACCAAGCGTCACACTGTCGCCCGCGCTCCACGGGGCAAGAACCGCTTCCGAAACGCCGCTTGCCGCCATTTCGTCAAGAAACTCCTGTGTGATCGGCTGTCCGCCGAAGAGGTCCCAGTGGACATGCCCGCCCGCGAAAAATATTTCGTGGAACATATCCGCGCCGGGAAGGTTGGTGCACAGCATACCGAACGCAATGGGCAGGAGCAGCAGCGGCTCGAAGCCCTTCACGATGGCCAGATACAGCAGCACAAAGGAAATTGCGATCATGATGAGGCATTTCCAGTTGCCATCCTGACCGAACAGATAGAAGCCGGTCTGCTGCAGGAAATTAGTAATAGCAGCCATTTATTTCTGGTTTCCTTTCACAGTTTATTTCAAGGGAAAACGCTCTTATCTCAGCCGATGACGCACAGAACGTCGCCGGGGTTGACGGTAGCGCCCTTGGCAACCGCGACAGAGGAAACAGTGCCGTCGCAGGGAGCGAAGATCTCGTTCTCCATCTTCATGGCCTCAAGGATGAAGAGGATGTCGCCGGACTTGACCGCCTGACCGGCGGAAACTCTCACGTCGAGGATCGTTCCGGGCATCGGGCAGGAGACGGTCTCGCCGCTTCCGGAGGGCGCGGCCTTGGGAGCCGCAGCGGGAGCGGCCTTGGGCGCGGCGGCGGGAGCGGGGGCTGCGGCGCGGGCCACAGGCGCGGAAGCCGTGCGCGCAACGGGAGCGGAGGCCATGCGGCCGCCGCCGGCGGACTCGACGGTAACTTCGTAGGCGGTGCCGTTAACGGTAACAGTGTACTGCTTAGTCATAATGCTTTCTCTCCTAAAAATAAAATTAGATTTTGTTGATGCTGGTGATCTGCATGCGGGAAGCGCTGGGGCCAAGGTCTTCGGTCACCGCCGCAATAACTGCGGCAAGGACCTCCTGCTCCTTCGCGGCGTTGACCGCAGGAGCGGCAGGCGCGGCGGCAGGAGCCGGCGCAACGGCGGGAGCGGGCTTGGCACTGCTCTTGAGGACCGCGCCCATCACCGTCGTAAGAATGATGATGCACACAAGGCCGAAGAACACCGTGCCGATCCCCATCAGGGTAACGAACAGGTTGCTGTACATAGATTCTCCTTATCCCTTTCCTTAGAGTGAATTATAGCAAACCGCCGGAAAAATGCAACAGCGGACATGCAATTCTTTACGCCGTCTGAACGAACGGCATGCGGCGCGCGATCTCTCCCCTTCGCACGCCGTTTTCCGGCTCACTGCACGGACAGCATGTCGGCGAACGCCTGGATGGCGGTGGCCGCCTGACCGAAATCGCGCATCTGCTGGTCGATGCCGAGCTTGATGAAGGGGATGCCCGCAGCGTCGAGCGCCTTCTTGAGATACGGGAACTCCATCTCCTCGGGGTCGCAGAACTGCTGCATGAAGAGCACCAGACCCTGCGCGCCGGACTCGCGGACGAGATTCGCGACGAACTCGCCGCGGCGGTTCTTGCTCGACTGCGGATCGTAGAGCAGAACGTCGTAGTCGGTGTTGGTGAACTGCTCGACAAGCGCCATCATCGGGTCGCCCTGCTCGCTCGCGTCCACGCGGAAGGCGCGGGACTCGTGCGCAACATCGTCGGCGGCGATGGCGACATTGTTATCCTTGAAGATCTTCAGCAGCGTCGGATTGTCGCAGATGATGCCGGAGGTAACGACCTTCACGCCGTTCCACTTCGCCTCGGGCAGCGCGCGAAGCTCCGCGTTGAGCGCCTCAAGCTTTTCGGAATACTCGACCTTATCCATGAACCACGCGGCCTTGAGCACGGCGGAGCGCATCACCGGATCGATCACATCGCAGTGCGCGGAGGCGAGCTTCACAAACTCGCGCCGCGCGGCGCGGGACCTGTTGTAGACCTTGATGGCCCCGGCAATATCCTCGCTCGTGATCTCGCGGCCCGCGATCTTCTCCAGCTCGGTCTTGACGTTGGTGTACTGATCCAGGCAGAACTTCTTGCCGAAATCGGCGAAGCGGTTCTGCGGATGGGCCAGGAAAATGCACGGCAGCTTCTCGCTCATGGCCACGCGGATATTCTGGCTCATGGGGCGCAGCGTGTCGCAGATCGTCGGGGTGATCACGCCGTCAAGCAGGTCGAGCGTGCCGTCGAGCAGCATCTCAAGGTCAAGCTGGGCGATGGTGCAGTAGAAGGTCGCGCAGTATTCCTTGGCGCGCTGAATGGTCTTGTCGTTGCTGCCCCACATGCCGAAGGGCATCATGCCGGCGGCGTAGACCAGCTCCTCGGGCGCATAGTAGGGCATCACGCCGATGCACTTTTTGCCGGCCTCCTTACAGGCCTTGAGCTGTCCCTTCGGATTCCCGGCAACGGCGGAAAATTCCTTCACGATCGTTTCGATACTCATTTTTCACGCCCTCCTTAGTCTTTCCTGTTGGCTTCCATCGCTTCGACAAGGCCCTGCACGCGGGTGGCGTACTGCGCCTCGTTAAAGTTGCGCGGATCGGCCTGATCGCCGTCGAAGCCCGCGCACGGTACGCCGAGGTCCTTTGTAAAGCGGCGCTGCATTTCGGCCATGTAGCCGCTCCACGGCTTGCAGGAGCGGTTGTAGTGGACCAGCACGCCGTCCACCTTATTATCGCGGCAGATGCCCTCGCGCCAGGCGACGCCCTGCTCGATGCAGACGCTGTTCGGCGCCTTGTAGTAGGCGCGCGCCATCTCGTCCATGTTGTTGTACACAAAGCCGAAGGCCGGCGCATAGACGACGGCGGTCACGTTCACGCCGTTCTCCTTGAGGGGCTTGAAGAGGTTCGGGAGCTTCGGCCAGCAGGGGATGCCCTCGAACATAACGCGGTACTTCTCCGGGAAGGGCAGCGTGGAGGTGCCCTCCTTGATGTTCTGCTCAAGATCGTGCGCAAGCAGATCGAACGCGTCGGCGGCGGCCTCCTTGCCGCGGGCGGTGACGACGTCGGCCATGTGGTTAAAGAGGTCGAAGCCGCTCATGGGGGCGGGCTTGTACTGCAGGAAGTCGCAGACCTTCAGCCAGTTCTGCGCGGTGCGGTTCGCGTGCTTGCAGGCAAGCTCGAACTTCTCCTCGTCGAACTTCTTTCCGGTCAGCTCCTCAAGCTGGTGAATGGCGTTGTCGAACTGGGCGCGGACGTATTTGACGGCGGAGTCGCTGACCTCCACGGTGTTGTTATAGGGGATATCGACCATGATGAGCGGGATATTGCACATACGGGCAATGTTTTCGTACCACTTCGTCATGCAGTTGCAGATGTTGTTGCAGCACAGCACGAAGTCGGGCTGGGGGATGCGCATCTGCTTGTAGGGCTTGAT
>CAKTJA010000078.1 GCA_934567115.1 uncultured Oscillospiraceae bacterium | reverse complement strand
AGCTCCTCGGCGCGGCAGCCGAGCATGGGCGCAAGCAGAGCCGGCAGCTCGTGCTCGCACTCCGTAGCCGGGGGCTTGACGCAGACGACGTATTCCCGCTCCGCGCGGAGGATCACCGGCGCGGTCATGGCGCTCAAAACCGGACGATCGGCGCGCTGCCGTCGTCCGTCTGCTTTTCGATCGACAGGATCTGCGCGTGATAGCTGTTGGCGTCGCTGACCCGGACGGTCACCGTGTCGCCCGCCTTTTTGCCGAGGATCGCCGCGCCGATGGGGGATTCCTTGCTGACAAGCCCGTGCAGCGCGTCGCACCGAACGGTGGTGACGACCTGCACGCTCATCTCCCGCCCCGGCTCGATCAGACGGAGAGCGACCCGGTCGAACAGCCCGACCTCGTCCTCGGCGGAGCGGTCTTCGATGATGTGCGCCGAGGCGATCATGCGCTCGAGATAGCGAATGCGGCTTTTGTTGCGGTTCTGCTCCTGCTTCGCCGCTTTATATTCATAATTTTCGCTCAGGTCGCCGAACGCGCGGGTCCGCTTCACCTCTTCGATCAGCTCGGGCATCAGCGTAAGCCGGCGGTAGTCCAGCTCCTCCCGCATTTTCCGAACGTCCAGAGCGGTCAGATCGTTGTTCATTTCACATGCTTCCTTTCCGTGAAAGACTGCTTGTATTGTAGCCGAAAAGACCCGGCGGCGCAAGGCTGATTTTTGCCCCGGCGGGAGGAAAACTTCCGGTTGTAGAACCGTGCAAATTGTGTTAAGCTAACCGTACCGTCGGTCGGCGGGGAAAACGCGGCCTGAACGGGCGAAGCTGCGCCCGCGCCATATCCGCCTCCGCCGACCGGAAGCGCCGCCGGGCGTGCTCTGCCCGGTCGGCCGAATGTACAACTTTCGGGGAGGTCATTGTTATGAAAATTGCGATCCCGTATCAGGACGGCGTGCTGTTCGAGCATTTCGGACGCGCGGAGAAATTTAAGATCTATACGGTCGAAAACGCGGAGCCGGTCACCGGCGAGGTCATCGCGCCCGAAGACCTCAGTCATGAGGCCGTGGCGCGCGCGCTGAAGGAGCGCGGCGTGGACGTCATCCTCTGCGGCAGCATCGGCGAGCATGCGCGTCACGCGATCGAGAACGAGCATATGCTCGTCTTTTCCGGCGTGACCGGCGCGGCGGACGACGTGCTGGAGCGTTTTCTGGAGGGGAATCTGGAAACGGCGGACGCCGCCGGCTGCGCGAGCGTGATCGACGGCGGAGGCTGCTCCGGCTGCGGCGGGGGCTGCGCGGGCGGCTGCGGAGGCTGCTCCGGCTGCGGCGGGGAGCGCGAGCCTTACGTTGAGGAGCGCACGTTCACCGACATTGTGACGCTGACGGAGGAGAATTTTCAGGCGGAGGTGCTCGACGACCCGGGACTGATCCTCATCGACTTCTGGGCGGAGTGGTGCCAGCCCTGCCGCATGCTTGCGCCGGTGTTCGAAGAGCTGAACGGAGAGGAGCCGAAGGTCAAGTTCTGCCGCGTCAACTGCGACGAACAGCCGGGGCTTGCGTCGATGTTCGGGGTCGATTCCATTCCGATGCTTGCCGTCGTGCAGGACCGCCGCACGCTTACCGGCTCGGTCGGCGTGCGCGGCAAGGAGGAGATCCGGGCCATGCTGGACGAGTGCAGGTGAGGAGGGCCGAATGAAGATCCGTTACAACGAGGATGCGGAGGTCGTGGCGCGGCTGCGCGCCGCTCTGCTCAAGAGGGAGCTGTACTGTCCATGCCGGGTGCAGAGGACGGAGGACAATGTCTGCATGTGCCGCGAGTTCCGCGAGCAGATTGCCGATCCCGCGTTTGAGGGCTACTGCCACTGCCGGCTGTACTACAAGGAAAAGGACTGAGGCGGGATTGTGCCGCGGCGGTCCGACGGGGGAGCCTGCGGCCGATTTTCGACAGTCTTACGGCGGCGCGTCAATGCTGGCGCGCCGTCGTGGTTTTATTTTCCGCACGCGGGACTTCGGCTATTGGAGCAGTCTGCGCATGTCGTCCGGGAGCGGAGCGGAAAAATGCAGCGCTTCGCCGCTCATGGGATGGGTGAACCATAGCGCGCACGAGTGCAGCGCGGGGCGGCGGATCAGGCTGCGGTCCTCCGTGCCGTAAAGCCAGTCCCCGGCGAGGGGAAAGCCGAGCGCCGCCATGTGAACGCGCAGCTGATGCGTCCGGCCCGTCTGCGGGGCGAGCCGCACCAGCGTGAATCCGCCGTGGTGCGACAGGCTCTCGTATTCCGTGAGAGAGGGCGCGCCGTCAGGCGAGACGCAGCGCTTGACGATGGAACCTTCGGCGCGGCCGATGGGCAGCTCGATCCGCCCGCACGGCGGCGTTACGCGCCCCACGGCGACGGCGAGATATTCCCGCCGCAGACGCTCGGTGTGCAGAGCGCGCCGCAGCAGCTCGTGAACGTAGCCGGACTTTGCCGCGATGAGAAGCCCGGAGGTCCCCTTGTCGAGCCGGCTGACAAAATGCGGGACGCTTCCCGCGCCCAGATAGCCCACCAGCGCGCCGGCAAGGTTCGGCGAGGCCGGGTCGGTGGACGAAGGGTGCATGGCAAGGCCCGCGTCCTTGTTGAGAACGAGCAGGTCCTCGTCCTCGTACACGACGTTCAGCCGGAGCGGGAGGGGGGACACGTCGCCCCGGCGCGGCGCGCGCTCCGAAAGCTCGACGCGGATGACGTCGCCCTCGGCGGCGACGGCGTTGACATGCACGCTCTGTCCGTTGAGCGTGATCGCGCCCTCCCGCCATTTCAGCGTTTTGAGCAGCGAGGAGGAGAGCAGAAGCCTCTCCCGCAGGATGAATTTGAGCGGTCTGCCCGCGTCTGCGGGGGATACCGTGTGAGTCAGAGTGCGCAGAGGACCCGCCTCCCTTGCAAAAGTTTACATGCAGTATAACATTTTCCCGCAGAAAGTGGTATACTGAAATCAGTTTTTTTAGAGAGGTGCCGTGATGAGTAAGCCTGCCGTCTGCCTTTTAAACGATTCCTTTCCGCCGTTTATCGACGGCGTGGCGAACGCCGTGGTGAACTATGCCGAAAACATTGAACGGAACTACGGTCGCGCCGTGGTCGTGACGCCCTCGGTCCCGGGGGCCGACGACAGCGGGTTTTCCTTCCCTGTGATACGCTATCCGAGCATCGACACGCGGCGGCTTGTCGGCTATGTCGCGGGCTATCCGTTTTCGCCGGAGACCGCTCTCCGTCTGCGTGAGGAGAGGGTCGCTCTGCTGCACGCGCACTGTCCGATTGCCTCCGCCATTCTGGCCCGCTCTCTGCGGGAGGTGCTGGACGCGCCGCTGGTGCTGACCTATCACACCAAGTTCGACGTCGACATTGCCGGGGCCATACGCGGCAGACTTTTGCAGGAGGGCGCCATCCGTGCGCTGGTGCAGAACATACAAAGCTGCGACGAGGTATGGGTCGTCAGCCGGGGTGCGGGGGAAAATCTGCGCTCGCTCGGCTACGAGGGCGAGTATACGGTGATGGAAAACGGCGTGGATATGCCGCGCGGACGCGTGGGCGCGGGGGAGGTCTCCGCAGCGGCGGCGGGCTATGACCTGCCGGAGGGAATGCCGGTATTCCTGTTTGTCGGGCGGCTGATGTGGTACAAGGGACTGCGTTTGATCCTCGACGCGCTGGAGCGGCTGCGCGCACAGGGACGGGAGTTCCGCATGGTGTTCGTCGGCGACGGCGGCGACGGGGACGAGGTGCGCGCTGCCGTGCGGGAGCGGAGGCTTGAGGACCGCTGCTTTTTTACCGGCGCCATCGCCGACCGAGGGATCATCCGCGCATGGTACGCCCGGGCGGACCTGTTCCTGTTCCCGTCCACCTTTGACACCAACGGCCTCGTCGTGCGGGAGGCGGCGGCAAGCGCGCTGGCGAGCGTTCTGATCAAGGGGAGCTGCGCCGCCGAAGGCGTGACCGACGGCCGCAACGGTTTTTTGATCGAGGAGAACGCAGAGAGCCTGTGCGCCAAGCTTTCCGTGCTTTGTGAGGACCGGGAGGCGATGCGCCGCGTCGGTGAGCATGCGATGGAGGAGCTGTATCTTTCCTGGGAGGACGCGGTGGGCCGCGCCTGTGCGCGCTACGACGAGGTCATCGAGCGCTACCGCAGCGGCGGCTATCCGAAGCACGACCGTCCGCTGGACGAATTTTTGAAGACGCAGGGCGAGCTGATGGAGGCGCTGAGCCGTGTCAGCGAGCTGTGCGGCGAGACGGGGCGGCTCCTGAAGCGCGCGCGCCGCGAGCCGCGCGAGGAAACGGACGGCAGCCAGGATAAGGGCTGATTTGCTCTGTAAAGAGGGACCGTCGGTCGGGAGGAGAAGCTCCTCCGGACCGGCGGTCCCTTTGGATTGAGCGCTTATCCGTCCCGCTCGGACGGGTGATGTTCGTGCGTCGGCTTGCGCTCGGCGTACCACATGTTCCATTGGAAGCGATAGGCCTTGTACACCGCGTCGTCCGTGCAGACGAGACGGACGACGGCGGGAGCGTCGTGCTCGTACCCGTAGTCCATCACGGTGCGCAGCACGGCGTAGGCCGCCGACGCGTCGGCGCAGGCAAGCGACAGCGGATCGGGCGCGTCCTCCCGCAAAAGCTGCGCGGCCCGATCGGCGGGGGGAAGACCGGCGGCGCTGCCGGAAAGCAGTTCGACCTTCATTGCGGCCCTCCTCAGCGGTTCAGATAGGCGCGGCACTTGGCCTCCGCCTCACGCGCGAGCCGGGCCTCGTCCACGGCGGCAAGCCGTCCGTGCTCGACCGTAACGCGCCCGTGCACAACCGTGTAGTCCACCGGGCCGCGCACGCCGACGGTCCCAAGCATACAGGCGGGGTCGAAGCAGGAGCCGACCAGCTCAAGCCGGCGGGAGTCGATCAGGAAGAGGTCGCAGCATTTCCCGACCTCCAGCGAGCCGATGTCGTCGCTGCGTCCGAGAAGCCGCGCGCTGCCGTGCGTCGCCATCTTGAGAACGTCATACCCGCTCGGCGCGGCCTTGCTCGAGTGGAGCCGGTGCAGCAGGTAGGCGACGCGCAGCTCCTCCAGAAGGCTGGACCCGTCGTTCGAGGCGGAGCCGTCCACGGCGAGACCGACCGGAACGCCGAGCGCCAGCATCTCCGGGACCCGCGCCACACCGGAGGAAAGCTTCATGTTGGAAATGGGGCAGTGGGCGACGCCGGTCCCGGTCCGGGCCAGCACGCGCAGCTCCTCGTCGTTGAAGTGGATGCCGTGGGCGAACCATACGTCGCCGCCCGTCCAGCCCAGACGCTCCATATACTCCAGCGGGCGGACGCCCTCGCGCGCAAGCATGAAGTTTTCCTCGTCCTTCGTTTCGCACAGGTGGGTGTGCAGCCGTACGCCGTACTGCCGGGCGAGGACCGCGCTCTGCCGCAGAAGCTCGGCGCTGACGGAAAAGGGCGAGCACGGAGCCAGCGCGACGCGGTGCATTGCGCCGAAGCTGCGGTCGTGGTACTTTTCGATGATGCGGGCGCTGTCCTTCATGATCTCGTCCACGGTTTGCACAACGCTGTCGGGCGGAAGCCCACCGTCCTTTACCGACAGGTCCATGCTGCCGCGGGAGGCGTACATACGGATGCCCAGCTCGTCCGCTGCGGCAAACTGTGCGCCGATCAGGTCGCCGCAGCCGTGGGGGAAGACGTAGTGATGATCGAAGCAGGTCGTGCAGCCGTGCTTCATCAGCTCGCCGAGGCCGGTGAGCGAGGAAAGGCGGACCGCCTCCTCATCAAGGTTCTTCCAGATCTCGTACAACGTTTTCAGCCAGTCGAACAGCTCCATATTTTGCACCTCGGGCAGGTTGCGGGAGAAGATCTGGTATAGGTGATGGTGCGTGTTGACAAGCCCGGGGTAGCAGAGCATGCCGCTTGCGTCGATCGTCCGCTCCGCCGTGTGGGGCAGATGAGGACCGATGGCGCGGATGAGGCCGCCCTCGGCGAAGAGATCCACGTTTTCATACACGCTGCCGCTGTCGTCGCAGGACACCAGCGCGCGGATGTTTTGAATGAGAAGAGTTGACATGACAGTTCCTCCCGGAGTCCCGCGTCCGCAGACGCGGGAGTAGTTGAAATATACGAAGCGCGCCCGCATAGCTCGGAGCGGCGGACACAAGGGGTCCGGTTGAAAATGAAAGCACCCATAGGGTGCTTTCATTTTGCAGTATTATCTCTCTTCTCTGAAGTAGCTCAGGCCCAGAGAGGCGGGCGGCTGATCCTCGCGCTTTTTGCGCAGGGAGACCACGATCAGAACCACCAGAGTGACCACATAGGGCAGCATCTTGTACAGCTCCTTGACGGCAAGCTCGGTGCCGGTGGGGATGAAGATGTAGAGAATGTAGAAGCCGCCGAAGAGGATGGACGCCAGCACGCTGACGTTCGGACGCCAGATCGTGAAGATGACGAGCGCGATGGCGAGCCAGCCGCGGTCGCCGAAGGC
>CAKTJA010000077.1 GCA_934567115.1 uncultured Oscillospiraceae bacterium | reverse complement strand
CGAATCGCTGGATTATGCCATCAAGCAATTTCAGCAAAATGGTGTAGTCTGATGAAATCCAATAAAGCCAAATGCGAAAATGGTGTAAAAATGGTGTAGCAGCCAAGACACCAAACGCTGAAACCCCTTGAAAATCAAGGAAAATCGAAGGAGAATGAGTACAAATGAAATTAGGCATCGTGGGGCTGCCGAACGTCGGCAAATCGACCCTCTTTAACGCCATCACCAACGCCGGTGCGGAAAGCGCCAACTACCCCTTCTGCACCATCGAGCCGAACGTCGGCATGGTCACCGTGCCGGACGAGCGGCTCGACCGGCTTGCCGAGATCTATCACCCCAAAAAGAAAACGCCCGCCGTGATCGAGTTCGTCGATATCGCGGGTCTGGTCAAGGGCGCCAGTCAGGGCGCGGGCCTTGGCAACAAGTTTCTTGAAAACATTCGGCGCACGGACGCGATCGTTCATGTCGTGCGCTGCTTTGACGATGAGAATATCATGCATGTCGTCGCCGACGCGAGCACCAACGTTCCGGTCGATCCCATCGGCGATATCGAGACCATCGATCTCGAGCTTATCATGGCCGACCTTGAAATGGTCAACCGCCGGGTGGAGAAGGCGGTGAAGATGGCCAAGGGCGACAAGAAGTTCCTGCACGAGGCGGAGGTGTTCAAGGCGCTTGCCGCGCACCTCGACGCGGGGAAGAGCGCGCGCACCTTCGAGCCGGACGGCAGGGAGGACGCGGAGCTGATCGCGACCGCCGACCTGCTGAGCCTCAAGCCGATCATTTACGCCGCAAATATGGACGAGGGCGGCTTTGCCGACAAGGACTCCAACGGGTACTACAGGCTCGTCGCCGAGCTTGCCGCGAAGGAGGGCGCGCAGGTCCTGCCCATCTGCGCCAAGCTGGAGCAGGATATTGCCGAGCTGGACGGCGACGACCGCGCCGCGTTCCTTGAAGAGCTGGGCATCGAGCGGTCCGGGCTTGACCGCCTGATCCAGTGCTCCTACACGCTGCTCGGCCTGATCTCGTTCCTGACCTACGGCGAGGACGAGTGCCGCGCGTGGACCGTGCGCGAGGGCACGAAGGCGCCGCAGGCCGCCGGAAAGATCCACTCCGACATCGAGCGGGGCTTTATCCGCGCGGAGACCATCAACTTTAAGGAAATGATCGCCTGCGGCTCCGTCGCGGCGGCGAAGGAAAAGGGGCTGCTGCGCAGCGAGGGCAAGGAATATGTCGTCAAGGACGGCGATATGATCTACTTCCGCTTCAACGTTTGAACGGCTGCGAGGGCCTGAAAACAGAGAACAAAAGAGCCGCTTTGGCTCAAAGCGCGGGAAGCGGATCGGACGGTCCGCCTCCCGCGTCCGCTTTTTGGGGCCCGGCGGGCCCGCCTCCGGACGGCGCTCCTTTTTCCCGCCCTGCACTTGAAAGAGGAGGGGCTTTGTGATAAGATAACCATATAGATAACGTATTGCAGAAAGGGCTTTTGCACATGACCGCGAAGGATTTTCAAAGCCGCTCTCCGCTGCGGATATTTCTTGGATACTTCAGGCCGCACCGCGCGCTGTTCGCGCTCGACATGTGCTGCGCGGCGGTCGTCGCGCTGATCGACCTTGCCTTTCCTCTTGTGACCCGCAAGGCCATGTACGACCTTCTGCCGGAGCAGCGCTACCGTACGTTTTTTCTTCTCATGGGCGCGATGATCGCCGCGTTCGCCGTGCGCGCCGTTTTGTACTATGTCATCGCCTACTGGGGGCACACCTTCGGCATCCGCGTGGAGGCGGACATTCGGCGCGACCTGTTTGTACACATTCAGGGGCTTGACGCCGCCTTTTTCGACCGCAACCGGACCGGGCAGCTGATGAGCCGCCTGACAAGTGACCTTTTTGAGCTGACCGAGCTTGCGCATCACGGACCGGAGGACCTGATGATCTCGGTTCTGACCATCGCCGGAGCGCTGGTCGTGATGTTCCGCATCGAATGGCGGCTCGCGCTCGTCATTTTCGCGCTGCTGCCGCTCTTCCTCGTTCTGATCGTGCGCCGCAGGGGGCACATGGGCGAGGCGTCGCGCGGCGAGAAAAGGACGGCGGCGGATATCAACATGGGCATCGAGTCGTCGCTCTCCGGCATCCGGACGGCGCGCGCCTTTGCGAACGAAGGCTCCGAGATCGACAAGTTCGATCTTGCGAACGCCGATTTCAAGCTCTCCAAGCGCCGGTTTCATCGCGAGATGGGCCTTTTTAACGCGACGCTGGAGTTTTTTATGACCCTGCTCTCCGCCGCGGTGATCGCGGTGGGCGGCTGGCTGATCATGCGCGGCGAGATGAACTACATCGACCTGATCACCTTCAGCCTTTATATTACGACCTTTGTCAGCCCGATCCGCAAGCTTGCAAACTTTGCGGAGATGTTCGCGCGCGGCTTCGCGGGGCTGGAGCGGTTCGTCTCCCTCATGCGGGTCGAGCCGTCGCTGCGCGACGCGCCCGATGCCGTTGAGCTGACGGACTGCCGGGGCGAGATCGAGCTGGAGCATGTCGGCTTTTCCTACGACGCGTCCGCCGCGCCGGGCGTTGACGCGGTGCTCGACGACGTGAGCGTTCACATCGCGCCGGGCGAGTCGGTGGCCATCGTCGGCCCGTCCGGAGGTGGGAAGTCCACGCTGTGCCAGCTGATCCCCCGGTTTTACGACGTTACCGCCGGCGCGATCCGTGTGGACGGGACGGATGTGCGGCGGCTTACGCAGACGTCGCTGCGGCGCAGCATCGGGATCGTGCAGCAGGAGGTGTTCCTCTTCGCCGACTCCGTGCGCGAGAATATCCGCTACGGGCGGCCGGGCGCGACGGACGACGAGATCGTTGAAGCCGCGAAGCGGGCGGAGATCTACGACGATATCATGGCGATGCCGCAGGGCTTCGACACCTGCGTGGGCGAGCGGGGGGCGCTGCTCTCCGGCGGACAGAGACAGAGGATCTCCATCGCGCGGATCTTTTTGAAGGACCCGCCCATTCTGATCCTCGACGAGGCGACGAGCGCGCTCGACAGCGTGACCGAGGTGAAGATACAGCGCGCCTTCGACGAGCTTTCGCGCGGGCGCACGAGCCTTATCATCGCGCACCGGCTTTCGACCGTGCGCGGCGCGGACCGCATCCTTGTGATCGAGGGCGGGCGCATCGTCGAGCAGGGCAGCCATGACGCGCTGCTTGCGAAAAACGGAGAATACGCGGCGCTCTGGCGCACGCAGAACGGCGGCGGAAATGGATAAGAGATCGCTTCTTGACCGCGCGGCGAAGGACGCGGACGAGCGCGTGCTGCTTGCGCGCGTGCTGGACCAGTACGAACGGTGCCGCATGAGAGGGCTGCCCTCGCACACGGCGTTTTTAAGCCCCACGCAGGCGCAGAGTGCGCTTGCGCTGCTGCACGCCGCGGCGGTCCATGACGGCTTTGCCTTTCACGGCGGCTATGACGGGGCGGAGCGGACGATGCTCTTTTTCCTGCCCGACTGGCAGGAGGAGCCGGATATTTCGGACGCGATGGTCTTTCTCCACGCCCGGTGGCACAGCGGGGACCACCCCTCGCACCGCGACCTGTTCGGGAGCCTGACGGCTCTCGGCGTGGCGCGCGAAACGCTTGGCGACATTCTCGCGGGGGAGGAGAGCGCCGACCTCGTCGCTGCGGAGGCCGTCGCGCCGTACCTGCTTGACAGCTGGTCCTCGGCGGGACGCACGGCGCTCCGCCTGTCGCGCATCGGGGCGGACGAGCTGCTCGTTCCGGAGCGGAGGGTGAAGGAGATCCGCGACACCGTGGCCTCGCTTCGGCTTGACGCGGTGACGGCCGCCGGCTTTTCCATGAGCCGGGGCGCGGCGGCGGAGCTGATCGCGGCGGGACGCGTACAGCGCAACCACCGCGAGGCGCTCAAGGGAGACGCTCCCGTTGCACAGGGGGACGTGATCTCCGCGCGGGGGCTTGGAAAATTTGAGATCGCCGAGGTCGGCGGGCTGAGCAGAAAGGGCCGCACGGGAGTCCTTCTGCGCCGCTGGCTGTGAGGGACGATTGCCCGACTGGATTTGAAAAGGAGACGGAACGGATATGGAGCAGAAGAAGATCGACCGCATCAACGAGCTGGCGAGGAAGGCCAAAACGGGCGAGCTGACCGACGAGGAAAAGGTCGAGCGCGCCGCGCTGCGGCAGGAATATGTCAACGACGTGCTCGGCGACCTGAAAAACCAGCTTGACAACACCTATGTCATGGATGAAGAGGGGAACAAAACCAGACTTACAAAATGGAATGAGGATAAGAAGCTGAAGTAAAACGACGCATTTCGCGCCCACCGGCGTGTATGCTGAAAAGAGGAGGACCGGCGATATGGAGCATTTCGATCTTGCCGCATTTTACGGCGGCAGCGCGACGGAGCTGTATCAAGCGCTTGGCGCGCATCGCACGGCGGGGGGATGGACCTTCCGCGTCTGGGCGCCGCACGCGAAGAGCGTCAGCGTCGTCGGCGATTTTTGCAGCTGGGACGGCACCGCCCACCCGATGCATCGGCTTGACGGCGGGATATGGGAGGCGGAGGTCAGCGGACTGAGGCGGTATGACGCATACAAGTTCGCCGTCACGGCGCAGAGCGGGAAGACGTCGCTCAAGGCCGACCCCTTTGCGTTCCACGCGGAGACCCGCCCGGGCACCGCCAGCAAGCTCTATGAGCTTGACGGCTATGTCTGGGGGGACGCGGACTATCTTTCGTCCAAGCGCCCGGTGTACGACCGCCCGCTCAATATTTACGAGCTGCACCCCGGCTCGTGGCGGCGGCGCGAAAACGGGGAGTTTTACGATTACCGCTCGCTGGCCGACGAGCTGGCCGGCTACGTTGCCGAGCTGGGCTGCAACTGCGTCGAGCTGATGCCGGTGACCGAGTATCCGCTCGACGATTCATGGGGCTATCAGTGTACGGGCTATTTTGCGCCGACCTCGCGCTACGGCACGCCGCACGACTTCATGTATTTTGTCGACCGGCTGCACCGTGAGGGCATCTCCGTCATTCTCGACTGGGTGCCGGCGCACTTCTGCAAGGACGAGCACGGCCTGATCGACTTCGACGGGGAAAGCTGCTATGAGTATGCCGACCCCAGAAAGCGGGAGCACGCCGGCTGGGGCACGCGCGTGTTCGATTACGGGCGCGGCGAGGTGAAGAGCTTCCTGCTCTCCTCGGCGGCGTACTGGCTGCGCGAGTATCATATCGACGGGCTGCGGGTGGACGCGGTTGCGTCCATGCTTTACCTCGACTACGGGCGCGGCGCGGGCGAGTGGACGCCGAATGTGAACGGCGGTCACGAGAATTTAGAAGCCATCGATTTTCTGCGCAGCCTCAACGAGACGGCGTTTTCCGTGGACCCGAATGTGATGATGGTGGCGGAGGAGTCCACCGCGTGGCCGCTTGTGACCTACCCTCCGAAGGACGGAGGGCTTGGCTTCAACCTCAAGTGGAACATGGGCTGGATGAACGACATGTGCCACTACTTAAAGCTCGACCCGTGGTTCCGTCAGTTCCATCACAAGGACATTACGTTTTCGCTGATGTACGCCTTTTCCGAAAACTTCGTGCTGCCCATCTCGCACGACGAGGTCGTACACATGAAGGGGAGCCTGCGCGGGAAGATGCCGGGCGACGAGTGGCGGCAGTTCGCCGGCGTGAGGGCGTTCATCGTGTATATGCTCACGCATCCGGGGAAGAAGCTGACCTTTATGGGCGCGGAGCTGGGACAGTGGCACGAGTGGGATTTCGCCGGGCAGCTGGACTGGTATCTGCTTGACAATGAGATCAACCGCAAGACGCTGGACTTTTTCCGCGCGGCGAATCATTTTTACCTCGAGCACCCGGCGCTCTGGCGCGTGGACTTCGACTGGTCGGGCTTTGAGTGGATGGTGGCCGACGACAACGAAAACAACACGGTCGTCTTCGTCCGCCGCGACGGCGCGGGGGAGGAGCTGCTTGTCGCGGTCAACTTCTCGCCCAACGGCCACGAGCGCTACCGCTTCGGCGTTCCGCCGCGAAAGGCGTGGCGGGAGGTGTTTTCGACCGACGCGGTGCAGTTCGGCGGGACGGGCCTGTTCGGAAACAAAAAACCGGTCAGGACCGAGGCGCTGCCGTCGCACGGGAAGGAGCAGTCCGTCGAGATCAGGATCCCGCCGCTCGGCGCGGTGATTTTGAGCGGCGAGGGAGAGTTTAAAAAACCGAGAGCAAGAAAGAGCAAGGCAAGGGAGGAGACAAAGGCATGAAAAAAGAGTGCATCGCCATGCTGCTCGCGGGCGGCCAGGGGAGCCGTCTGTACGTGCTGACTGAGAACATGGCAAAGCCCGCCGTTCCGTTCGGCGGAAAATTCCGCATCATCGATTTTCCCCTTTCCAACTGCGCAAACTCCGGCATCGACACCATCGGGGTGCTCACACAGTACCGCCCGCTGGAGCTGAACCGCTACATCGGCAACGGGCAGCCGTGGGATCTGGAC
>CAKTJA010000076.1 GCA_934567115.1 uncultured Oscillospiraceae bacterium | reverse complement strand
TCCGGCTGGAACAAAACGATCAGTGCGAGAATACCGACGTCGAGCATGTGGCTGAGGATGAAATATATCCCGTTGAGCTTGAAAACAAAGGAAAGCCAGAGCACCAGCAGAAAGATCATGATCCCCTTGACCAGACTTTCCGCGCGGGTGCTTCGCACAAGGCGCAGCAGAAGATAGCAGCAGTACGCCATCAGCATGATGTCGAGATAATCGGCGATGCGGACGGTGGACAGATAGCGCCAGACGCCTTCGAGTATGGTCATCATCAATTCCATGGCATACCCCTCTTAAGCAATAGTTATTCATATTCTAATATAATCATTGATAAAATGCAACCGAAAGAGGATGAATTTTCCGTGAATTACGGAAATTTCTCACGACCGTCCGCGATCCCGCGCACGGTGTGCAGAAACGAGTCGATCTCGCCGACGCTGTTGAAGGCCGAAACGCTCATTCGGACGGTCCCGCCCGGCAGCGTCCCGGCGGTCCTGTGCGCATAGGGAGCGCAGTGAAGCCCGCCGCGAAGCGCAAAGCCTTTCCGCGCAAGCGCGTCGGCGGTCTCCTCCGGAGCCATGCCGTCCACGTTGAAGGAAAGAACGCCGGTCTGCGCCGCAGGATCGCGGGACGCATAGACCGTCACACCCGGCATTTTTCCGAGGCGCGCCGAGGCGCGCTCGATCAGCGTGCGCTCATAGCGAGCGATGCGGTCCCCCTTCTGCCGTACAAAGCGCAGTCCCGCCTCCAGCCCGGCGATGCCGGGCATGTTGTGCGTCCCGGCCTCAAGACGGTCCGGCAGAAAGTCCGGCATCGTCTGCGCAAGCGATTCGCTGCCGGTGCCACCCTCGATCAGCGGCCGGGCGTCGTGCGCGCACAGCAGAAGCCCGGTCCCCTGCGGACCGTAAAGCCCCTTGTGCCCCGGCATGGCGATAAACGCCGCGCCGAGCGATTCCAGATCGACCGGCAGGATACCGGCAGACTGCGAAGCGTCCACGATCAGCGGGACCCCCTCGGTGCGGCAGAGCGCGGCGATCTCTTCGATCGGCAGAACGAACCCGAAAACATTGGAAACATGCGTACACACAACGGCGTCCACGTCCGGCGAGAGCATGTTTTCAAAGGCCCGCAGCGCCGCAGCGCGGTCAAAAAGCGGAGAAGCAGCCACCTTGACCCGCGCCCCGATCGCATGGAGCGGCCGGGTCACCGCGTTATGCTCATACCCGGAGACGAGGGCGCAGCCGCCCTCCGGAACAAGAGACTTGATTGCGATGTTCAGCCCCTGCGTCGCATTCGGCATGAATACGACCTGCTCCGGAGACGGCGCGTGAAAAAGCTCCGCGGCAAGGCTCCTGCACCGAAAGGCCGTTTCCTCCGCCGTCTGCGCCGCCGCGTACCCGCCGCGCCCGGGCGAGCTCATCGTCCGAAGTGCGGTCTGCACCGCCTGACGGACGGACGACGGCTTTTGAAAGGTCGTCGCGGCGCTGTCAAGATAAGTCATGTGTCTACCTCTTGCCTTTCTCCTCCGCTCTGGTGGATCACCTTGAGCGGCCGCAGCTGCGCGTCCTGCAATCTGCGGATCGCGGCGGCATAGCTGCGCTGCGAAACCTCAAGCGTATATCCGCAGCCGCGTCCGGTCAGCTCCGCGCTCGCACGGAGCACCCGCGTGCGGATCCCTCCGCGCTCAAGCGCCTTCAGCATCTGCTGGGCATGTGTGATGGAACGCGCGACCAATAGATAACGATCCATAGTTCCCCCTCCCTGCAGTATGTTATGCCTGCGGGGCGGTACAGGTGCATCCGCAAAAAGAAGCGGGCGCGCTTGAGCGGCGCCGTCGAATCAAAAAACCGGGCCGCCCGGCCCGGTTCCTGCTTTCCTTATTTTAAATCAATGCTTTTTTCGCTTTGCAAAATACGCTCGCGCGGCCCTGACAGCTCCGGACGCGCATACCGCTCCGCTCACGCCCTCGGGTGCGCCTTCCGGTAGATATCCCGCAGCTGCTTTTTCACGACGCGCGTATAGATCTGCGTGGAGGAAATATCCGCGTGACCAAGCATCTCCTGTATGGAGCGAAGGTCCGCCCCGTTTTCGAGCAGATGCACCGCAAACGAGTGGCGCAGCGTATGGGGGGTGATGTCCTTTTCGATCTGCGCCGTCTCCTGATAATGCTTGATGATCTTCCAGAAGCCCTGCCGGCTCATGCGTTCGCCGCTCATGTTGACAAACAGCGCCTCCTCGTCCGGATCGGCAAGCAGCTGCGGACGAATATCTCTGATGTAATCGGTCAGCGCCTTTACCGCAGCCGGGTAGAGCGGAATGATGCGCTCGCGTCCCTTGCTCCGGCAGCGGATGAAGCCGGCAGACAGGCTGCAATCATTCTCGTCAAGCGCGATAAGTTCGCTCACGCGGATGCCCGTTGCGTATAGAAGCTCAAGCATCGCGTGGTCGCGGCAGCCCTTCGCGTCGACGCACTGCGGCTGATCGAGGAAAAGCTCGACCTCCTTGCCGGTGAGTATCTCGGGAAACTTCCTCTCGACCTTGGCGGCGGTAACATTCTTCGCGGGGTTGACCTTCACCTCGCCGCGCTCAAGCAAAAACGCATAAAAGGATTTGATCGACGCAACGGCGCGGGTAACGGTGGCGGCGGATTTTCCCTTTCCGCTCATCCACAGAACATACTCTCCGATCACATTGCTCTTGAGCTTTCGCGGGTCGGCAATGCTCCGTATGGAAAGATATTCCGAAAACTGGCGCAGGTCGCGCAGGTAGGAGCTGACCGTGTTCTGGGAAGCGCGCTTGTCTTCCAGAAGATACTTCCGATACAGCTCCAGATAATCTGCGGGCATAAAAGCGCCCCCCTCCATAAAAATCCAAAAATCAGCGCAGCAGAAGCGACAGAACCTGCGGAACGATCCACAGCTCCAACGCGGCGCCAAGCGCCAAACACACACACGAAACGCCGAAACGCGACCAGCACCGTCCTCCGTACGATACCGGCTTTGCCCGCTTCCCGCCGCCAAGCGAAAACGCCGCAAGCGACCGCGCCGTCTCCCACGAGGCGCTGCCAAGCAGAAGCGTACAGGGAAGCACCGCTATCAGCCGAACGGCAAACAGGGCGAGCAGAAGGAAAAAACCGTCGCGCCCCAGACCGGCGGAAAAGCAGAAAAGCGAAAACGAAAGCAGAAAGCCCTGCGCGGCGCACACAGCCGGGATCAGCAGCACGCCGATGGAAGCAAATCCCAGCAGGAAGACCGCGACCGGAGCGCGGAAAAAGCACACCGCCGTCCGCCCGATGACCGAGGCAGACAACTGAGGCTCCGCCCGAAGGGACAGGTATCCGTCAAGATAGCGCCTGAGCTCGGCCCCCAGCTCCTCCGCGCAATGGAGCGAAACAAGCCGTCCGAGAACGGCGCCGAGCAGGAAACAAGCCGCCAGCGCCAGCATGGTCGTCGGTACTTTTTGCAGCGAGATGCATTGCACCCGCGCAGCCAATCGTTTTTGCTTCAAGGTAAATCCCTCACTGTTTTCCGCCGGGGAACTATGCCTGGCGCAAAAAGCAAGGGAATCAAGCTCCTAATAAATATAGGACATTTCTTCCTGTTTCGCAAGCATATTTCCTCATTTTTTCAAATTTTCGTCGATTATGCCAAAAATTTTATGTAAACTAAATTATGTAAACCAATTGAACCTCGAGCTTTGAAGCAAGATGTGGTGCCGCCCCAAAAAGCGCTTCACTACATCTGGAAGTCCTACTCCACAGCCGCACCCATCGGGTTCCGCCGTATTTTTGTGCAATCCGTGAACACCGCCGCGCCCGGACTTCGGGTCCGCCGCTTTTGATGAGCGTCCGCCGGACATTCGCTCACCGGCGCGCCCGGACCGCCTTGCGCCGCTTCCCCTTCCGTTCACTCTTTCGACGAAGGAGAAGCAGAGACAGCAAGGCTCCCGCCGCCACCGCCGCAAGCATCGCTCCCGCGCCGTACGGCTCCAGCGCGTCCTGCGTCAGGAAGCCGATGAGCAGCAGGCTTCCCCCGAATATTCCTGCGCAAAGCAGAGCCGCCGTGCCGCTCCTCCGCTTTCGCGCCGCCGTCACCGCGCCGGCAAACGCCGCTATGCACGCGCACAGCCATACGGTGCGTCCCGAAAGCGCTTCGTCCACCCTCCCGCTCAACGTCAGGTACGCCGCGAGCATCAGCAGAAGCAGGTACGCCCCCATGCTGACCGCCGCGCCGAAGCAGATCGATCTTCCGTCCGGACGTTTTCCTTTTTCCATGGTCAAGTCCTCCCTCGCAATCGTTCACGTCATGATATGCAGATCCGGAGTAAAATATAATACCGCCATTTACACGAAGAAAAGCCGCCGGTCCGCAGACCGACGGCTTGAGACCGCAAAGAGCGGCAAATCTTTCCCGGCGGAAAGAATGCGCGCGGGACGTCTGCAAATGCCATCCCGCGTTGTTGAGGTCGAAGCTTTTTTATTGTATGAGAACCGCGCGGCGCGGAGAAGAACCTCTCCCAAACGCATGGAGCCGCCGGTCCGCAGACCGACGGCTCCATGTTTTATTCAGGGACGATACGTCACCGGACCTCCGACACGCCGTCCGTGCGCTGCGGATCGGAGACCTCCCCCCTCCCCTTCTCGGGAAGCTGCGAGAGGATCACCGCCGCAAGCATCAGCGCACAGCCGAGATACTCTCTCCCGCTCATGCGCTCGTGCAGGATGATCGCGCCGCAGACCACCGCGAAAAAAGACTCCAGGCTCAGCAGCAGAGAAACGACCGTCGGATCCCCATCCTTCTGCGCGAGGATCTGGAACGTATAGCCGATCGCGCTGGAAAGGATGCCGATATAAAGAATATAAAATGTGCATTCCTTAAGCGCGGCGAAATCGACCGTCTCAAACGCAGCGGCGCAGATCGACGAGATCACGACCACCACGGTAAACTGAACGCAGGAGAGCGCGATGCCGTCCACCTTTTTCACATAATGGTCCACCACAAGGATATGGCCGGTAAAGGCAAAGGCCGAAAGAAATACAAGAAAGTCTCCCTTTCCGAAGCCGGTCACGCCCTCGCCGCCCTTAAAGCAGAGAAAATAAAGCCCGACGACCGCGATGGCCACACAGAGGAAAAGACGTCCGCCCGCCTTTTTCCCGAGGAAGATGCCGACCAGCGGCACGAGCACGATATAAAGCGCCGTGATAAAGCCCGCCTTGCCGGCGGTCGTGTCCGCAATGCCGATCTGCTGAAGGTTCGTCCCCAGCGTCAGAAAAACGCCGCAGACGAGGCCGCCCTCGATGAGATCTCTTTTCTGCCGCGCCGTATAGCGCTCCTCATGCTTCGCATGCCGCCGAACGAGCAGAAACGCAAAAAGCGCCAGCGCCGCCGGGATCGACCGTGCCGCCGTGAAGGTGAAGCCGCCGACCTTCCCCGCGCCGAGGCTTTGCGCCACAAACGAGCTGCCCCAGATGAACGAGGTGATGAGCGGCAGAAGCACCTGCTTTGTATTTGTTTTTTTCATAATACTTGCCCGCCCCTTTCAGCAGTGGTATAATCCGTGCTATATAATTCACGTTAAGAATATCGCCTATCGTAGCAAAAATTCGCCCCGCTTGGCAAGCCCTTGCAAAAATATTTTTACAGGAGTTCTTCAATGCATATCTTTGATCTTGACGGAACGCTTATTGATTCCAACGGCATCTGGGCCGAGGTGGACAAAACCTTCCTTGCCCGGCGCGGCCTTCCCTACACAAGAGAGTACTATGAGGGTGTGGCGCACACCATCTTTCCGCTTGCGGCGGAATTTACCAAAAGGCACTGCGGACTGAGTGAAAGCGTGGACGAGATCATGTCCGAATGGCTGGAGCTTGCAAAGGACAGCTACAGACACGTTCCGCTCAAGCCTCATGTGCGCGAGTATCTTGGCGCGCTCTCCGCGCGCGGCGAACGCACGGCGGTTTTTACAAGCTGCATTCCCGCACACTGCCGCACCGCGCTTTCCGTTCACGGTCTCGACCGCTGCTTTGAGCAGGTCATTTTCGCGCAGGAGCTTGGCATGGACAAAAGCTCTCCCACGATCTTCTTCAAAGCGGCGGAGCTGCTCGGCGTTTCTCCGGAGGAGTGCGTCTTCTTCGACGATTCGATCCGCTCCTGCCGCAGCGCCAAGGCTGCCGGCATGACGGTCATCGGCGTTTACGATCCCTTTTTCGAGGAATCGGCGGATGAGATGCCGCTCGTATGCGATCGGTTTATCCGGGATTTTGGCGAAATGCTGTAAAACATTGTTGCTTTACCGCGCAGAAGATTCAACTGATATTCTGCAATTTACGGTATAAAGCGCCGCAGCGGCAGTCTGCGGAAGGTCTCAAAATGTTTGAAGTGTGAAAGAGCCGGGTCATTTGGCCCGGCTCCTTTGATTATCAAAAAAACGAAACCGCTCTTTTGTAAGGACCGGGAGCACAGTGCTCCCGGTCCTTGACTTTTTGACATTGCACCACGCCCCGGTCCTGAGCTTATCGG
>CAKTJA010000075.1 GCA_934567115.1 uncultured Oscillospiraceae bacterium | reverse complement strand
ATTCGGAGGTGTAGAAGCCCTCCATCTCGTCAACGTTGTCGAACAGGTAGGGCGCCAGGCAGTACTGCGTCGCCGTATCGACGCTGGTGAGCTTGCTCATGTAGGTGGACACCATGTCGATGTTTCCGCCAACGATCGCGTCGATCTCGGTGGAGTCGTTGTAGAGCTGTCCGGCGGGGAAGATCTCAAGCGTGACCCAGCCGTTGGACTTCTCATTCAGGTAGTTGCCGAAATCCTCCATCGCGCGGTGCGTCGCGGACGAGGTCGACTGAACATGGGAGTAGCTGATGGTGATCTTTTCGGACAGGCCGAGCGGGTTGTCGTCGCTCGTCTGCGTGCCGTTCGGCTCCTCAACGGTGGGGTCCGTCTTGCCGCCGCACGCAGCCAGACTCATGACCATAACCGCAGCCAGTAAGAGTGCAAATAACCTTTTCATATGTTCCTCCTTAAAATCTGTCGTTTGTGGTTCTGATGTGGGTTTTTTACAGGATGGCTTCGCCGGAGAAGAAGCGTTTCGCGTTGTCACGGGTCAGGTTCCTGATATCCTGCTCCGTGGCGCCCCGCTGTTTGAGCTCGGGAATGATAACGTCAAACAAGCGAACCGGATCCCAGTATCTGTAGTCGCGGTTTCCGGGTAAGGCCTTGAGTAAAAATGCGACCGAGTCCGTGCCGATGAACAGGCGGTTGGAAAAGCCCATATGGATCAGCGCCGTGAGCGTCGCCATGCGGAAGTAGTCGTCGCCGTGCCACGAGTTGCCGAAGCGGTCAAAGCCGACATATACGCCCTCGTCGAGGATCGCCTTCTGATAGCGAAGGTCGGGATTCGCGCAGCAATGTCCGATCAGGCAGCGGTTAGGCGCAACGCCGTAGCGCTTGAACGCCTGCGCCTGCTCCGGTCCCATCGTGCCCTTTTCCGTGTGGGTGATGATCGGCAGCCCCGTTTTCAGGCTCGCGATGCAGGCGGCGTGAATGCAGCGGTCCTCATAATCGCTGATCTGTCCGAAACCGGTCGCCACCTTGATGATGCCCGGCTTGATGTGCTCGCGGCCGATGCCGTTTTCGATCTCATAGAGATAGATCTCGCTGATCTCCTCCGCCGTCGCGTTGCGGAACGCCGACATGCAGCCGCGCGCCTCCAGATCGAAGCCCGTTGAGCACATGATCTGCACGCCGCTCTTTTCCGACATCTCCTGCATAAACGCCGGATTGCGCCCAAGCTCGATCGGGCAGGGATCGACCACAAGGTTTACGCCGCGGTCCCGCAGCTTCAGCAGCCGGTCAAGCGTCTGCTTCTCCGCCGCGTCGTGGTCAAACTCCGCGCAGCGGGGATCGTAGAACCAGCCGGCATAGCCGAGCACAATGTGCTCATGCATCAGGACATTTTCCAGCCGTTCGATCGGAAACTGTCCTGTGACGGTTTGAATGGTCGTGTACATATCCCTCTCTCCTTTCACCGGACAATGTATTTATTTTCAATCGCGACCCACTTCTCGTGATCGAACATCGCCCAAAGCTCCTTGTGGGAAAGCATCTGGTCCGCCATTCCTTCGGTCGAGCCGGTCTTCTTCAGCGTCTCCAGAAGCTCCGCGCACTTTTTGGTTACCACGCGGGTCTGCGCATTGGGATAGATCGTCAGCTTTACCCCCGCATCGATCAGCTGCTCACGGGACAGGAAGGGGCTTCTTCCTCCCTCCACGTTGTTGAACAGCACCGGGCCGTTGATCTCTTTCACGATCCGACGCACCTCTTCGTAGCTTTCGGGGCTTTCCACGAAGATCACGTCCGCGCCGGACTCCAGATACAGATTGCCGCGGCGGATCGCCTCATCCAGCCCGACCACCGTGCGCGCGTCCGTGCGCGCCACGATCACAAGGCCGTTCTCCTCGCGGTTTTCATAGATCGTGCGGATGCGCTTGACCATCTCCGTGTCGCTGACCAACACCCGCCCAAGCTCGTGACCGCACTTCTTCGGCATCATCTGATCCTCGATCTGCACCGCCGCGATATCCAGCCGTTCAAAATCCTTGACCAGGCGGTATGTATTCAGCGGCGCGCCGAAGCCGGTGTCAATATCGACCAGCATCGGGATATCCACCATGCCGCGGATATTCTGCACGACCTGCCGCAGCTCAAGATAGCTGACCGTATTCAGATCCGGCTGGCCCGTCAGCGTGAGGGAGATGCCGGAGCCTGTGAGGTAAACCGCCGGGAACCCACTTTTCTCCACCAGCTTTGCCGTAATGCAGTCATAGCACCCCGGCAGCTGGACAAGCTCCTGTGTTTTTATCAATTCCCTGAAAATCTGCGAGCTTCTCATTTGCGTTGCTGCACCTCCGTATTCTTATCTGTTCTTCCAGTAACCCGTGATCGTCTCCACCGTGCGGACGATGTACCGCTTTTTCATCAGCCAGATCGCGTGCTCGTGCGCGCCCGGCACCGAAGTGGCGACGGCGTCCTCCGCGACGCAGGTATAGTAATTGTGGAACGCCGCGCCCATAACGGTCGCGAGCACGCATCCCTCCGTCGTGCAGCCGCAGCAGACGACGCTCTCGATCCCGTTCGCGCGAAGGATCAGGTCGAGCTGCGTATAGAGGAAGCCGTCCGGCCGAAACTTCAGCACGACAGGCTCAAAGAAGCTTCCGTCCTCCGCGTCATCATTGTGCGGCTTGAGCGCGTCAACATGCTCCCAGCCCCACGTATTCACGGTCGCATAGGTCGGCGCTTTTCCGTCCCGCGTCTTGAACGCAAGCCACCCGCCGTTGTCGCTCTGCTGTCCCGGAAGCGTGCTCTGCTGAATGTGGACGACCATCACGTTCGCCGCGCGCGCGCTTTCCAGCAGCTCCCTGCAGCGGGGAATGATGCGGATCACATCACTCGCATCCCTTCCCGCCTGCGCAAACTTTCCCTCCTCGCTGCAAAAATCGTTCTGCATGTCGATCATCAGCAGCGCCGTGTGCTTCGGGTCGAGGATCTTCCCAAGATCCGCATCCTGCGGGTCGTTGTAGCGATAGCTTATCGCCGGTTCCTTTTTGTACATATTGTCCCCCTTTCGTCCGCCCTGCGGCTCACTTCACAAGATCGCCGATGTACTTCTTCTCCATCGCCCGCACCATGTCCGTGTCGGTAAACGCCTTGAAATCGGGGAAGGGCATATGCCTTTCATACCCGATGCTCGTGCCGTGCTCCTTCAGATAGGAGAAACCCTCTTTGAGCGCATACGCCGTGACCAGCGAGGCGAACATCGGGCAGCTCACGCGCGCCGCGCCCAGCTCCGCAAGCTCGTCAAACGTCAGCCGGGGGGTCTTCCCCTCCTCGAGCATGTTGATGCTCACCGGTCCCCTGATCTCGCGCAGACCGCGCTTGAGATCCTCCAGCGAGGTTGGAGACTCCAAAAATATCATGTCCGCGCCCGCTTCCAGATAGGCGTTCGCTCTGCGGATCGCCTCATCGATCCCGTAAACGGCGCAGGCGTCCGTTCTGGCGTTGATCACAAAGTCGGGGTCCGTTCTGGCGTCAACGGCGGCCCGCACCTTGCCCACCATCTCCTCCAGTGAGATCAGCTGCTTGCCGTCCATGTGGCCGCAGCGCTTCGGCAGGCACTGGTCCTCCAGATTCATCCCGGCGGCGCCCGTCTCCTCCAGACGGCGCGTCGTCCACCATACATTCACCGCGTTGCCGTAACCGGTATCCGCGTCGGTCATTACGGGGATCGAAACCGCGCGGGCGACATTCGCCGTAACGCGAACGACCTCTTCAAGGGAGGTGAAGCTCGCGTCCGTCATTCCCAGAGAAGACGCGGAAAAGCCAAAGCCCGATATCTGGACCGCTTCAAACCCGCAGGCCTCCGCCATGCGGGCGGAGAGCGCGTCGTACACGCCCGGACAGGCGAGCGCTCTGCGCTCCAGAAGCATCTGTTTTAGACGGGTTGTCCTATTCATTTTCGATCTCCTCCTCGCGTTTTGTGTTGTTTGCTTAATTATAAGCAACAATCCCGCCAATTTCTTTTCAAAAATTTTTCCAAAAGTCTAATTTTTTACTTAAAATATACTTGTAAACAGAAATATCTTATGGTATCCTTTTAGCATAAGCAAACAGGAGGGGGCTTTTTACATGGAACAATTTGAACACGAGCAGGATTTCAAATCCCGCTTCGACCGATACCGCCGCGAGTACTCCACGCTCAAGGACGCCACATACTACGCCCTTCGCGACGCGATCCTGCTCAACTACTTTCAAAACGAGCTTGCGGAAACGCAGATCTCTTTTATCCTTGATATCAGCCGCACCCCCATCCGCGAGGCGATGTTACAGCTCTCCCGCGACGGGCTGCTGGATATCAGCCACGGCAGGAAAGCAAAAATCATTCCGCTGACCCCGCAGGACCTCGCCGACATCAGCGCGATTTTGGACAACCTTCATTCGCTGTCCATTGCGTTATGCGTTGAACGCGCGGATGAGGACGATCTGCGCCACATGGAAGAGACCATTGCCCTCATCCGCTTCTACACGGAGCGCAGGGATTTTCGCAGGCTGTCCGAATGCAACACCCGCTTTCACATCCAGATTGCAAAGGCCGGCAAAAACAAGTGGCTGTACGACATCATGGAGCGTCTGCTTTCCTATACCTCCATTTTCCGCGAGTACGCCGTCTCCCGTCCCGGCCGCATGGAGGTCGCCTGCAAAGAGCATACTGACATTTATCAGGCGATCTACAACCGTGATAAGGATACCGCCCTCCGTCTGATCCACGATCATGTTCAGGGGGCTTTCGCCATCGCATAGTTTTTTCAGCAAAGGCAGGTTTGATTTATGCCCTTCAGTCGCTGTTATCCCAGTAAAGACTACCTGCTCCATGTATATGAGCAAAACCTTTTCCGTCCCTCGCCGGAGTGCCCGGACGACGCCAGCTCTCTCGCTGCCTTTCTGGTCTGGTTCAGCCGCCTTTCGGAGCTTCCCGAGGTCAAGCTCGATATGCTTGCGAACCTGCTGGTCCAAAATCGCTCTCTGGTTCAGGACGGGCAGGAGCGTTCCGCAGATCGGATAAACCTCATCTGGAAGGACATTCTCACCGCCCCGCAGGAGCTGCGGAATCCCGGTCTGTGCCTGCTGGTGCTGAAGCACATCGACCGCGAGTACCCGTCCTTAACGCTGCACACGCTCGCGCAGCGTCTTGAGCTCAACAGCTCGTACCTCTCCCGCGTCATCTCGCGGGATCTGCACTGCACCTTTCTCGACCTGCTGCACTGCCGTAGGCTTCTGGCTGCGATCGAGGCGCTGCAAACGCCGAAGCGCGAGCTTTCTCTTGACGATATCGCCTGTCGGCTGGGCTATTCCTCCCTGCATTATTTCTATTGTGTTTTCAAGAACTACACCGGCTTGACGCCCGCAAAGGCCCGGGAGCTGATGCGTCTTCTCCGCTGAATCCCGCCGTCCTCCAACGCTCAACGCGCGGCGGGTCAAGCCGGCGGGCGGGCTTTTATACGGCTGAACAGGCCGCGCGAAAAGCGCCGAAGCTTCGATCAGACACGCGCCGCTTCCGCGCCGATTTTTCGCTCCGCCGCGCGTCCTGCGCTCATTATCCCCTTCAACATAACAGCCCCCCGCATATCGGATGGCGCGCCATCCAACATGCAGGGGGCTGTTTACACGGCTCACGCCGGTTCCGCTTTTTTACTTTCCAACGGTTTTACGATCTCTGCGGCATCTCCCACGCAAGATGGTCGGTGTGCAGCAGGTGGTGCGACTTCTCGCCAAGGGGCTTGCCGAGATAGTCCCGGTAGAGCGCCTGCACGTCGGGATTCTCGTGCGAGAAGCGCAGCGCCTCGCCCTTGTCGAGCCGCCAGAGCACGCCGCCGCGCGCCTCCGCCAGCTCCTGCCCGTCGTGGATCGGCTGACCGCCGCCGCCCGCGCAGCCGCCGGGACAGGCCATGACCTCGACGAAATCATAGCTGACCGTGCCGCGCTCGATGGCGTCGAGCAGCTTCCTCGCGTTGCCGAGACCGCTCACCACCGCGACCTTCACCTCGCCCGCCGTGGGAATGGTGAAGCACGCCTCCTTCCAGCCGTCCATGCCGCGCACGGCGGTGAAGGCGTCGGGATCGGGGTTTTCCCCGGTCACAAGATAATACGCCGAGCGGAGCGCGGCGTCCATCACGCCGCCGGTCGCGCCGAACACGACAGCCGCGCCCGTGCCCGTGCCGAGCGGGGAGTCGAACTCCTCCTCCGGCAGATGAACGGGAGAGATGTGGTTCGCGCGGAGCATGATGTCCAGCTCGCGCGTGGTGATGCTCACATCCACGTCGGGAATGCCGTCCGCGCCGAGCATGGTCGGCAGCGCGCACTCGCTCTTTTTCGCAACGCACGGCATAATGGACACGACAAAAAGGCGCTTGGGGTCGATGCCGATCTTCTCTGCGAAGTAGGTCTTTGCAATGGCGCCGAACATCTGCTGCGGGGACTTCGCGGTAGAGAGATTCGTCGTCAGCTCGGGGTACTGCGACTTGAGGAAGCGCACCCAGCCCGGACAGCAGGAGGTGAACATCGGCCAGCGGTGGTCCCCTCTGTGCGTGAAACGCTCAAGAAATTCGCTGCCCTCCTCCATGATGGTGAGGTCGGCGGCAAAGTCGGTGTCGAACACATAGTTGAAGCC
>CAKTJA010000074.1 GCA_934567115.1 uncultured Oscillospiraceae bacterium | reverse complement strand
AATACAGGCTGCTGTAAGGGTCTACCGTGTCGATGTCCATGAGGGCGGCTTCGGGCGAGATGCTGTCGAGCTGCATCCGCTTGGCGCTGTCCCTGTAATTATCGGGCTGCGTCTCGGCGGCGAAGACAAGGCCGTCGTAATCCTCCGGCAGATAGACGACGTAGCTTTTGGTGAGGACCGCCGCCCAGCCGTCCACATCGTACTGCCAGTCCGTGGAGTAGGCAAATTCGATCAGATAGCTGTTTCCCCGCCAGCTGACGGTGTGGAGGTAGTAGTTGTCGCCCCGGCTGCTGCTGCCGTAGGAAGATGCGGCGGTGAGCCACATGCCGGTGTAGAAATCGTACAGCTCACTGTCGGTGACGATCATGTACTGCTGATCGAAGTACGGGATGGAGCCTTCAGGGATGCGGCAGACCGCGTCGAACTGGATCTCCCGGATGCCGTCGTGGGTGTAGTCATAGCTCTTTGTAAGCTCCCAGCTGCAATCGCCCATACTGTAGCCGTCGCCGAGACCGGAGTAGCTGCACACGCCGTCCTCCAGCAGATAGCCGCCCATTTCCGCAGCGGCGTTGAGCTCGAGGCCGTTTCTCGTGAAGCAGGGTTCGCTGGATTGAATGTCCTCCACAGGGAGGAGCAGGCCGCCGTTGGCGGTATCCGTCAGGTCGCCGCTCACTGTTCGGTCAAGCCGCAGCACATCGCCGCTGCCGTCAAAATGGAGCGTTACACCGCTTTCATCCGCCCACAGCGTGCCGTACTCAATGACGTCGTCCTGATCGTTGACGAACTCCCAGGCGGCGTCGTCGTGGATACGCAGCCAGAGGTTCTCGCCCTGATACTCCCAGAGGCCGACGAAGCCGTCAAGCGCCCCGCCGCCGACCGTGACGGTGGAAAGGTCCTCACGGAAGACGTAGCGCGCCTCCGGGTCCCAGAGCCAGACCAGCTCCGTCGTGTCGCCGTTTTCATGGATAAAGCTGACGAGCACATCGCTCTCGCCGTCGCCGTCGATGTCGTCGAAGGAGATGGCGTTGAAGGCCTGCTCCGCGTCGGGGACCGTCATCGGGAACAGCACGCTGTCGAACAATACCTGCTCCGGCAGGTCCCGATAGAAGGCCGCGCTGCTCTCGCTCACCGTGACCAGAACATCTACGCTGTCTCCGTCGTGAGTGATCGTGCCGCTGCCGGCGACGATGCCGGTGGCGCGCCAGTCATCTCCGGCGACGTCGTCCCGGGACCCGCCGCAGGCGGCAAGGCTCAGGCAGAGCGCCGCCGCCAGTACAAGTGCAAAGCCCTTTTTCCATCGGTTCATCATTGTCAGCCTCTCTTTCTTTCGCTCACTCCATCAGGTAGTAGGAGCCTTCGTCGCCCCAGACGAGAACATCCTCGTCAAGCTCGAACACGCGGTACGACACGCCGTCGTACATGGTGGAATCCGCATAATAGGTGCTGGCCTCGTCCGTGGAGTAGGAAAATGTGCCGCAGTCCATTTCCGAAGGCTCCGCGCCGGGGGCGCGCTGATAATAGCTCCAGTTCCCGCCGCCGTCGATCACAATGTAGGTCTCCGCAGAGAGGTCGCCGTCAAAATACCAGATGCCCTCAAACTCGGAGACGTTGCGCTGGCAAAGCTCGGAATCCCAGCTCCAATACGAGCTCGGCTCTCCGCCTAGGTTTTCCTCTCCGTCCATCTCACTGTAGCGGAAGTAGCCGTAGGACGCGAAATACAGCGTGCCGTCAACGTCCACGTAGAAGAGACAGCCGCTGCCGTCGCTGTCGTCGTAGGCATAAAAAGCGTCGTACTCATCGTCGTAGCCAATCCAGCCGCTGATATCCGCGTTTTCTCCGTACAGCATCCATGTGCCGTCGTCCTCGATCTCAAGGTAGATCCATTCGCTGGAATCGTTTACGGGCAGGTAGGTCCCCTTGAGGCTGCCGACGTCCAAAACGTCGGAGCCGCCGCCAAGCCCCTCGTTGGGGTCGTTCTGCGGCGCGTCATCGCCGGTGTTTTCCACGTTTTTTCCGCAGGCCGTGCACAAAAGACACAGTGCCAGCAGTGCCGCAAGAAGTATGGAAGCTTTCCTTTTCATAATTTCTCCTCCTTATTCATTTCTGGAAAGATACAGTTTTACGAAAACGCTTTGATAAACGTCCTCCATGTCCGCTGCAGTCTCCGGCGCGGCGCGGAAGCCGTAGAGACAGGTGTATCGGCCGTCGTCTGCGGCGAAGACCGTCCAGCTCCGCGCGTCCGCGCCCTCGCCGGCGGTATACATTACAATGTAAACGGGACAGCCCAAATTTTCACTGTATTCCTCGTTCTCTTCGACCGACAGCAGCTCGTATGTCACAGCGCCGCTGAGCGACAGGGCACAGGCCGCCAGATAGTCCCCTGGCTCCTGCACGTCAGGCACAAAGCGGCACGGCTCCGCCGTGTTGACTACGGCGAGCTGTCCGTCCTCGGTGACGTCCTCGTAGTAGTAAGTGCCGTCCGGGTTGTTGTCGGCGCGCACGTTCCGCATGCCGGAGAACGGCAGAGCGCCGCCCGTCAGAACGGGGACCTCCTCCGCGGTCGCATCATCCGAGGCATAAAGCTCCGCGATCTTCCGGTCGTAGGTCTCCCTGTCGTAGCCGGTGTCCAGAAACATGGAAACGCCAACGTCCGGCGGCGCGAGGATGAGGAAGTCACCGCTGCCAAAGAACATGGGATAGTCAGGGATGTAATCCGGATCGACAGGCTCGCCGTCCCCGCCGTAGAACTGGACCTGAAAGCCTGCATCCAGCTGCTCTTTCGTATATTCCCCCAGCGCGATCTCCACGCTGTCGCCCTCCTCCAGCGCAGCCTCCAGACGGTTCCCGCCCCAGCCCTCCTCAAGCGCGGAGCTGATGCGAAGATCCGCGATGGGGAGGGTGGTGCGGTTCACCACCGTGATCTGCACGGGATGCTTCTTCGCGCCGCAGGCGGCAAGGCTCAGCGCCAGCAGTACCGCCAGAAGGATCAGACCGTTCCTCTTCATACCGCGTCACCAGTCAAGACGCTCGTAGTAACCGGAGCTGCCGTCGCCGCTCCAGTAGAGCTCGTTTTCATCCTCCGACGAACGGGTAATGTAATAGGAAGCGCCGTCAAAAACCTCCGACTCAGCGACATAAATGCCGCTCTCCTCATCCGCCGCGCGGGTGAAGCCGCGGTCGATCTCCTCCATCGCGCCGTCCGTATTGTCATACAGGGTCCAGTTGTCGTCCGCATCGAAGGCGATGACGCTCTCGGCCTCCTCGTCGCCGTCCGGATACCAGACGCCTTCCAGTCCCTCGGGAACGGGCTCGTCGTTGATGAGGCTGTCGATCTGGGATTCCTCCGGCTGGAACACATACGTTTCAGACTCCGCGTCCCAGAACCAGACCATCAGCACCTGTTCGCCGTCCGCCTCCAGCAGCAGGGCAACGTCGCTGTTGCCGTCGCCGTTCCGGTCGGCAAAGTCGATGCTTTGAAACGCCTCGTCCGGGTCGAAACGCAGCTCGACAGGGTAGAGCACCTGTTCGCAGATGACCGGCGTTGAATCGTCAAAATAGAAATTGGCCCTGTCCTCGAAGAGGACCGCCAGCACCGTGATGTCGCCGACGCCGCTTCGGGTGATGTCGCCCGTGGCCCGAACAGAGCCGTTTTCGCGCCAGTCATCGTCCGCCGCATCGTTCGGCTCGCCGCCGCAGGCGGTCAGGCTCAGGCACAGAAGCAGCGCAAGAATAAGGGACAGATGCTTCTTCCGTTTTTTCATCGTTCTACTCTCCTTTCAGATGATACGGGTCAATGCTCTTCCTCCGCCATGGACAGTATTTCGTCATGGCTCAGCTCCACGCTGCCGAAGCGGACAAAGATGCCGTTGCTCACGGCGCTGTTCCACGTCCGCTCCTCCATGAGCGGGCGAAAGCGCAGCTTATCCAAGTGGGGCTTCATATCCAGAAGCAGACGGCTGCCGGATACAAAATCGACCTGAAGCACATGGTCGGCCAGCGGCTTGACCGCTTCGATGTATTTTCGATCCAAATGTGCGCCCTCCTTTCCAGACGTATCGCGGACAATAAAGATCCACCGTACGGATATTGTACGGTGGATCGACGGAAATGAACATTAACCAAAGGTTAGCGATCGCCGTTGAGCAGCGATAAAAGCTGCCGCCGCTTCGCGCGGGTGTCGCCCGCGATGTGCAGCTTGGAATAGATCCGGTTGACGTACTGCTTGACGCTGCCCTCGGAGAGGTAGAGCTTTTCCGCGATCTCGCGGTTGGACAGGCGCTTTGCCATCAGCGTTACGATCTCGTGCTCCCGTTCTGTCAGGGCGGAAAGCGCCGCCGGGCGGGAGTCCTGCGCATGCCGCCGCTTTTTCCGCGCCTCGCACTCGCCGCCGAGCCGTATGACCTGCCGGATAAACTCCGCGCCGAACTGTGAAGCGCGGTCCTCCAAAAGCTCCTCCAGACAGCGGAAGTTTTCGGCAAAGGGGAGCAGGAGACCGTCGGGAGCGGCGTCCCGCACCGCGCGGTCCAGCAGCGCGGCCGCCTCCGCGCGCTTGCCCAGCATCGCATAGGCCGCCGCAGTCTGAATGCGGATGTGCAGCGCCACGAGCGCATAATGCATCCCCTCGCATACAGCAAGCAGCCCCTCGCTGCGCCCGATCACCCGCGCGTACGCGCCCTGTGCAAGATAGACCTGATTTTCGATCATTTCGATCATCGGTCTGCCCGGCGCGAGCATGTTGACGGAGGACAGAGCGTGCGCGGCAAAGACCGGCGGGATGCGCTCCGCCTCGCCCGACAGCGCGCAACAGTAGGCGCAGGCGGCGTTGAAGAGGTTGACCCACGACGCGTTGTGGCTCCGCAGCAGCTCCGCATAGCGCTCCTCAAGGGGGCGGCGCGGCTCCGCGTCCGCGAACAGGGAAAGCCGCAGCGACAGGAAATCGCAGCACAGCGCCATGTTCTCCTGCCCGTTGCCCTCGATCCGCTCATAGGCGCTTTCCAGCTCGATCTGCGCGTCCGCGAAGCGGCCCTGCATGAATAGGGCCTCGGCATGCATGATCTTTTCCGCGCCCTGTCCGTGTCCGTCCGTGATTCTGTAGTAGTGTGGCATGCACTCGTCCATCTCGGCAAGCTCGGCGGAGAGCGCGCCCGGCTCACGGTGGAACATCATCAGCACGGACGGCGAGCCGAAGGTCCACCCGCCGCTGCTGCGGATGCTGATGGCGGGACGCGTCATCTGAGCGCTTGCGCTGCGGTGCAGACGGCTCATGGCGCTGATGTCGTTGTAGCAGAGGAAGCTCGTGATAAGGTCGCATTCGCCGAGCAGATTGCCGCGCTCGGCGGGGGACAGCTCCGGGTGCTCTTCGATGGCGGCGAGCAGGAGCGCCTTGAGCTCCAGCATCTTGGGAATGTTCCGCCAGTTGAACATGCTGCGCATCAGCACCAGAAGCGCCGGCGGGTTCTCCTTCAGGACGGATACGGGACATTCGTCAAGCGCGGAAAGCACCTCGGACGGGTCCAGAGAGGCAAGCAGGATTCCCGCGTCGTCCCGCACGACGCGAAGCAGCGCGCTGAAGCTCCCGCTCCGCCGGTAGGCCGCCATGGCGTGGAGGTACTGCCGGTGGTCCTCGTACCATGCGCCGAAGCGCTCCCGGTAGAGAGCCTGCTTTTCCGCGTCCAGCGTCAGGAACGCACGCTCGGCGCACTCCTTCATCATGTGGTGGAAGCGATAGGTCACGCCGTCCGGAAGACGCTTCACAAAGGCGTTCTGTTCGGTCAGCGCGGCAAGCAGCTTTTCCGTGTGGGGGCTTCCCGTGATAAAATGCGCCATTTCCGAGGTAAATTCGTCGGCAAGCCCCATGACCGCGAGAAACTCCCGCTGCGCCTCCGGCAGCGGATCGACGATGGCGGCGGTGAACATGGCGTAAATATCGGAGTTCCGATCGGGCAGCGCGCCGCACTCGGAGAGCGTCAGCAGATTCAGGTAGATCGCGGAGAACCAGCCCTCGCTGGAATAGAGCAGGGCTTCGACCTGTTCGTCGGTAAGCTCCGTGCCGCAGCGGTGGGCGTAGACGGCAAGCTCTGTGTGGTTCAGGCGCAGCTGCTCCGTGCCGAGTTGATAAACTCTGCCGCCGAGACGGACAAGCTCTGCGGCGGGCAGGAAGCGGTCGCGGCTTGAAACGATAAGATGCACGTTCCCGGGCAGACGGTTGACGAGCGTGCAGAGAAAGGCGGACGCGCGCTTATCGGTCAGCAGGTGGAAATCGTCGATAAAAATGTAGCAGGGGACGTCTCCCGCCAGCTCATGGCAGAGATCGTCGGCAAGAAGGCTGCCGCCGGTCGCGTCGGTGGGACAGGGGTAGCCGCGCAGCAGGTCCAGCCCGGCGCGGGCGAACGAGTCCTGCACGCTTTTCCAGAAGACCGTGAGGTTATCGGAATACACGCTGATGCGGACGATCCTCGGCGACTCCGCCCTTGCGCGCTCGCCGAGATACCAATTTACCGCCGTCGTTTTGCCGTAGCCCATCGGCGCGACGACGGTGGTCAGGGCGCAACGTGAGATGGGGCGCAGCCCCTCCTGAAGACGTTCGGATATGTAGATGGCGTTCAGGTTCCACTTTGGTTTTGGCATAATGCTTTCCTCCGCTCTGCCTCT
>CAKTJA010000073.1 GCA_934567115.1 uncultured Oscillospiraceae bacterium | reverse complement strand
CCACGGCCTCATGGTCCCGAACCATGCGCGCTACCAACTGCGCTACACCCGGATAGACAACGATCATATTATAAAAACTTTTTCACCGACTGTCAAGAGTGAATTTGTATTTTTTGGAGATAAAAAATGCAATGGTCAGACTTGACAAATCAAGCAAACCAGTACTGTGCAATTTGCTGACCGGAAACGGGTTGTGCACAGGACGTTACCGAAAAAGACCGCCGCAGAATATCCGTCCTGCGGCGGGTCTCCTTTACATGCACTTATGAATACAGCGCCTGAAGCTTCGGAGGGGACTGCAATTTCACCATGCGGATGATTCGGCTCAGTCGGCTGCGCTCAGCTCGACCGCGCGCCGCACAAAGCTCATCGGCGGGACTTGGCACGGCAGCTGCATGGTGAAGCGCATTTGCGGGGTTTTCGGCTCGAACAGAGTGAAGCCGCCGTCGTCGCGCATTTCCGGAACGGTCATGGCGAAGGGGCGGAGGTTCGGACCGACGATCTCGACGGCGTCTCCGGTGCGGAATTTGTTGCGAAGGCTGAGAACGGCATTGCCCTGTGCGTCGCAGCTTTCGATCACCGCGCAGACCTGCCAACTGCGGATGTACCGTGAGTTTTCGTAGTATTGACCGGGCTGACCGTAATAAAAGCCGGTGGAGTAGTGCCGATGGCTGACGTGCTCCACCTCGTTGAGCCAGACGGGATCGGGGGACCGTCCGGCGGCCGCGTCGTCGATCGCGTGGCGGTATGCGCCGGTCACGATAGCGGCGTAGTATTCGCTTTTGGCCCGCCCTTCGATCTTAACGCAGTCGATCCCGGCATCTATAATGTCGTCGAGATGGCCGATCATGCACATGTCGCGCGAATTCATGATGTAGGAGCCGTTCCCGTCCTCATAAACGGGGAAGTACTCCCCGGGGCGCTTTTCCTCCATCAGCGCGTAGCGGTAGCGGCAGGGCTGCGCGCACGCCCCGCGGTTGCTGTCGCGGCCCGTCATGTAATTGCTCAGGAGACAGCGCCCCGAATAGCTTACGCACATCGCGCCATGGCAGAAGGTCTCAAGCTCCAGTGCGGGCGGGACCTTCTCACGAATCTCGCGGATCTCCCGCAATGTCAGCTCTCTTGCCAGCACGACGCGCTTTGCGCCGAGGTCGTACCATGCGCCGGCGCATTCGTAATTTGCGATGCTCTGCTGGGTGGAGACGTGCCGCTCGCATCCGGGCGCATATTTGCCCGCAAGCGTGAACGCGCCGAGGTCGGCAAGGATCAGCGCGTCCGCGCCCGCGTCGTCAAGCAGCTCGAAATACTCCGGGAGGCGGGCCGCTTCCTCGTTGCGCGGCATCGTGTTTACGGTGACATGCACCCGCACGCCATGCTCATGCGCAAAGCGGACGGCGGCATACAGTCCGTCGTTCGTGAAGTTTCCGGCGAATGAGCGCATTCCGAAGTCCTTCCCGGCGAGATACACCGCGTCCGCGCCGTAGAGCACCGCCATCTTCAGCTTTTCCATATCGCCCGCAGGGGCGAGAAGTTCCGGTTTCTTTTTCATGCGTTCCTTTCTCAGAAGAAGCGGCGCCGCCGCGCTGCGCGGGACGCCGCTCCCTTGTGCCGATCATCCGCCGTACTGCTTGGAGTTGACGAAGCTCAGATGTTCGGCGTAGGTTTTGAAGAAGTGATGAAGCTTGTCCGTA
Source organism: uncultured Oscillospiraceae bacterium (assembly GCA_934567115.1). Classification (GTDB taxonomy): domain Bacteria; phylum Bacillota; class Clostridia; order Oscillospirales; family Oscillospiraceae; genus Hominicoprocola. Next base: position 4,991 of record CAKTJA010000073.1, on the reverse strand, counting down.
CCGAGAGCGTAGAAGTAATAGTTGGTGTCCGCCGGGTCGAGCGCCGCCTGAATGGAGGCGAGACCAGGATTGCAGATCGGGGTGGGGGGGAGGCCCTCGTGAATGCGCAGGTTGTACGGCGTATCCTTGTCAAGATCGGCTTGCGTCAGAGAGCCTGTAAAGGTCTCTCCCTTTGCATATCCGAGGCCGTAGATCACGGAAGCGTCGATCTCAAGCTTGTGATAGGTCTCGCCGACGTTGTTGAGGCGGTTGTAAATTACAGACGCGATCTTGGTGCGGTCGCTGCCGTCCGTTTCCTTTTCGATCAGGGACGCGATGATCAGGATCTTATCGAGCGAGTAGCCGGAGGCGTCCACCTGCTCCATCATTTCCTCGCCCATTTTGACGGTGAAATTGTCAAGCAGACGACGGATCGCGCGCTCCGGATTTTCGTTGACATAGAAATCGTAGGTGTCCGGGAACAGATAACCCTCCAGCCGGGCGATGCCGCTGCGGTCCGAGTTGAGGAAGGGATAGTCGTAGCTGCCCTTTTCCACCGCCTCAAGCAGAGCGTCCTCGGTGTTGACGCCGTACTTCGCAAGGAGCGACACGATCTGCCGAACGCTGTAGCCCTCCGGAATGGAGACGCGGACCGTATCCGCGTTGAGCGTTGCGTTGCGGTTGCGCATGCCCTCAATCAGGGCGTTGTAGTCCATGTCGGTATTGAGCGTGTAGCTTCCGATGCCGATCTTATCCTCCGCGCCGCGGACCCTTCCAAAGAGCTTGAAGAACCATTTGTACTGGATCAGGCCCTCGTCCTTCAGCTTGGTGGCGATCGAGCCGAGCGTGTCGTCCTTCGTGACCTCGACCGTCGCGGTGACAGGCTCCTTATTGAACGCGCACATATCGTTCGCCAGAAGCCAGCCGACGCCCGCTAAAATAGATGAGGTCACAAAGACGAAAATGAGCCAGAGCAGAAAGCGGCGGGCCGCGCCCTTGCGTTTTTTTCTCTGCCGCCGGTTCCTCTGCGCGTCGGGGGACTGCGGGTGCGATTCCCGGCGCACCTGCTCGGCGTCCCAGCGCGCGGTATTGTATTTCTCTTCGTTATTCATAGAAAACGGCGCTCCTTCCAAAGATGCATAAAAGTTTTTTTGGTGGTCAAGTTCCTATTTTCTCTGCCGTGCATAGTATAGTGCAGAACATGATAAGCGAGGTGAAAATGAATGTGCAATAACGATTGCTCCTGCGTGTGGCTGATCCTGATCATCATCCTGATCCTGTTCGCCTGCGGCGGCTGCGGAAACGGCTGCGGCTGCGGCAACAACTGCGGCTGCGGCTGTAACAACAACAGCAGCGACAACTGCTGCTGCTGAAACTGAAAACCCTCCTGTGAAGATGGGACGCTCCGCGTCCCTTTTCACACCGCGCGGCACGGACAGGCCGATGGATGGAAGGTCAGCGCTTCCGCTCGGCCGCGACATGGACCAGAAAAAGCGGAAGCTTCATCATGCGCCCGGCGCGGGAGGGATTTTTGACCAGACGGTAAAACCACTCGAGATTGTGCTTGCAGAAGAAATCGGGAGCGCGCTGTGCGACGCCGGCGAAAACGTCCAGCGAGCCGCCGAGTCCGAGCAGAAGCTTTGCGCCCGTGTCCGCGCCGTACCGTGCCATCCACTTCTCCTGCTTCGGTGCGCCGAGGCATACGAGAGCCATCTCCGCGCCGGAGCTCCGGATCTCCTCGGCTGCGGCGGCGCTGTCGGTGAAATAGCCGTCGCGCGTGCCGGCGATGCGCAGCCCCGCGAAGCGCGCGCAGAGACGCTCCGCCGCTTTCTCCGCCACACCGGGCTTCGCGCCGAGAAGAAAGACCGCTTTTCCGGTGTGGGCGCAGTGCTCGATCATGGCTGTGCCGAATTCGATGCCCGGAACGCGTTCACGCAGCGGTGTGCCGAGAAGCCTTGCGCCGTAGACCACGCCGATGCCGTCCGGAAGCACAAGGTCCGCTCCGTTGACGGCGGACATCGCGTCCGGGTCCGTGCGGCAGCTTTCAACGATCTCGGGATTCGGGGTAACGACATAATGCGTTCCGCCGTCCTCGAGCAGCGCGCGGCCGCGCGCGACCGCTTCCTCCATTGTTACATTGTCAAAACCGACGCCGAGAATATTGATTCGCATAGCTGTGCCTCGTTTTTTAAAATGCTCCCGTCTTGCATGCGGGCGGGCGACCGGAACGGGATTGCGCCCGGATCCCCTTAAAAGCCCGCTGCCGCAGGAGGGGAGAGGTCCGGCTGATCTGGGGACCCTCATAATTATAAGGCCGAAGGCGGCCCGTCAGACAGGGGGGACCTGTTTTTTTCGCCTGAAGGGGAGGATTACCGGAAAGGCTCCATTTTCGCGTCGTACAGCTCTCTGCGCCGTACGCGGACAAAATCGGGCCTGTACTGCGGCAGCTCCCGCTCGATCAGCTGCGCAAGAAAGGCCGGGTTCAGCCCGGGATTCTGCGCGGCAACGACGGCGTCGACGAAAACGCTTCCGTCCCGCGCGTCAAATGATATCTCGCGAAGCAGGGGAGCGACGTCCACCTGCGCAAGCTCCTTGTGCTTGGTGCGTTTTTCGATGATAAGGGATCCGCGCGAAAACAGCTCGCGCAGAGAGGGGACCGCGTCTGCGGGAACGCCGCCGTCATAGATCAGCTCCAGCTGCGCACGCAGAAACGCAAGCTCGCGGACCGGACGGACGGCGGGGTAGCAGGCGACCGCGCGCAGCCCGGCGGGAAGGCCGGGATTGAGCTTTTCGGCGACGCCCGCGCCGTCGCTTTCCTCCAGCGTTTCGAAATCGAGCAGCTCGCAGTCGCTCGACTGGCAGACGGAGAGCGGCAGAACGATGGAGATGATCGGGTGCGGGTGGAACCCGTTGGAATGCTTCAGGTGCAGCGCCGCGCGCGGGAACACGCGCTGGAACGTGCGCATTGTGTCAAGATGCGAGATATAGGAGGCCTGCGCCTCCTTGACGAACAGCAGCCTCAGCTTAGCCATCGCACTTCCTCCCAAGCAGAAGATTCGCACCGCAGCCGCCGCACTGCGTACGGCAGTCCGGCGTGGTGACGGACTGGTAGGCACGCTTATGCTCCCGCCGGAGGTAGTCCTCCGTTACGCCGCTTGAGATCATGCTCCACGGCAGAAGCTCGTCCTCCGGGCGCGTGCGGTTGGCGTAAAAATGCGGGTCAAGCCCGCACTCGGCGAATGCGTCCAGCCAGCGGTCGAGGGAAAAATACTCCTCCCAAGCGGAAAGCTTTTCCCCTTTGCGCCATGCTGTTTCCAGTACTTTACACAAACGGCGGTCCCCGCGGGAGAGCACAGCCTCCAGAAAGCTGGTGTCGCTGTCGTGCCAGTTATAGGTGACGGACTTCGTCAGCATGTTTTCCCGCAGGAGCCGAACGCGCCGCTCATATTCCTCCTTGGGGATCTGCGGCTCCCACTGGAAGGCGGTGTGCGGCTTCGGCACGAACCATGAGGTGGAGACCGTGATGCGCACGCCCCGGTTTTTGTTGCTTGCGCTCTCCCGCCAGGCGTGCATCACATGGGACGCGACCTCGGCGATGCCGAGCACGTCCTCGTCCGTCTCGGTCGGAAGGCCCAGCATGAAATAGAGCTTCACCGCGCTGTAGCCGCCGGCGAAGGCGCGGCGGCAGGATTCAAGCAGGTCGTCCTCCGTAAGATTTTTATTGATCGCGTCGCGCAGCCGCTGCGTCCCGGCCTCTGGCGCGAAGGTCAGCCCGGTCTTTCGGCCCTTTTGCAGCCGCTCCATCAGCGCCATGGAGAAGTTGTCCGCGCGCAGACTGGGGAGCGAGAGGTTCACATGCCGCGCGGCGCAGAACTCCTCCAGATCGTCGCACAGCTGCACGAGCGAGGGGTAGTCCGACGTGGAAAGGGAGGAGAGCGTCATCTCCTCGTACCCGGAATCCTGGATCGCTTCCTTCGCATATTCCACAAGAAGCTTTTCCGAACGGCTGCGGACGGGCCGGTAGACGTACCCGGCCTGACAGAAGCGGCAGCCGCGGATGCAGCCGCGGAACAGCTCGAGCGTCGTGCGGTCCTGCACGATCTCGGTGGACGGCACGATGGTCTTCGCGGGGAAGTACGCGCTGTCCATGCTGCGCATGATGCGCTTGGTGACGACCCGGGGCGCGCCGCATTTCGGCGTGATGGCCTTCACCGTGCCGCCCTCATGGTATTCTATATCGTAAAGGCTTGGGACATAAATGCCGTCAAGCTGAGCGGCTTTACAGAGAAATTCCTGCTTGCTCCACCCCTCGCGCCGCGCTCTGCGGTGCAGCTCGATCAGTTCGACGTTCATTTCCTCACCTTCGCCGATCTCGGCAAGGTCGATGAAGTCGGCGAGCGGTTCGCAGTTGAACATGGCGGTCCCGCCGGCGATGACGAGGGGGGTAAGCTCCGTCCGCTCGGCGGAGCGGATCGGCAGTCCCGCGAGGTCGAGCATGTTGAGGATGGCGGGGAACGCCATTTCGTAGCCGACGGAAAACGCGATGATATCAAAGTCCCGAATAGGGTCGCCGGACTCAAGCGCGTAGAGCGGCAGCTCCGCCTTGCGCATTTCCTCCTCCATATCGCCCCATGGGGCGAAAACGCGTTCGCACCACACGCCGTCCATGCGGTTCATGACCCCGTAGAGGATGCGCATGCCGAGGTTCGACATGCCGATCTCATAGGTGTCCGGGAAGCAGAACGCAATGCGCGTGTCCACCTGCGCCCTGTCCTTCATTACCGCGTTGTATTCGCCGCCCACATAGCGCGCCGGCTTTTGCACACGGGGCAGAATACGCTCCAGTTTTTTGTCCACAGTCAAGCTCCTTTGTCGAGGTATGACTGTATTCTACACTTTTTTGCCGCCGTTCGCAAGCCCCAGTTGCCGCAGCGTTCTCCAGAGCAGGCCGAAGGCGGCGAAGACGAAGAGCGCGCCGCTGTGGAGCCGAAGGGAAAGCCTCAGCCCGAGGG
>CAKTJA010000072.1 GCA_934567115.1 uncultured Oscillospiraceae bacterium | reverse complement strand
TCGTCCTCCGGGAAGAAGTCCGCCGAATACATCAGCGCCTTCACGCCTCGGACCGTGGAATCCACAAAGGTCACCGCGCCGCGAATGACCGGCAGACCGAGGATCGGGTGCCGGTCGCGGATCAGCTTCAGCTCCTCGACCTTCTCCACAAGCCCTTCCTTCGAGCGCACGACGATCGCCTGCCGGTCCGGTCCCCGCATGAGGACCCCCTCGATCAGCGCCTGACCGCCGATCGACGTGCGGAAGCGCGGGGCGCTCTTCTTCTCTTCTGTCATGAAACACTCTCCTTGCGACAGCGCCCGCACCGAAACGCGGCAGCCGTACCGAAGCCCTCCGCGCGCTATGGGGCGATTATATCACGAAATTTTTCAAAATGCAACAGTCGTTCTATTTAAACGCTGTATTTTACTTTCCCATCGGAAGCCTCATGGTCACGACCGTCCCGCCGCCGGGCGCATTCGCAATGTCGAACGCCCCGTTGTGCAGCCGCATGATCTCGTCGCACACGGCAAGGCCGATGCCGCTTCCGCGCGCCTTGGACGACCCCTTGTAAAACTTCTGCTTAACGTAGGGCAGCTCCTCCGCAGGGATGCCCGGGCCGAAATCACGCACACGGATGACCATGTCCCCGTCCTCTTCGCCCACGGAAACGTCGATGCGCTTGCCGCTCCCGCCATGCTTGGCGGCATTGTCAAGCACGTTGCAGAAGACCTGCTTCATCCGCTCGCCGTCGGCGGCAAGCGGATGAAGATCGTCCGCGCACTCGTAGCGCAGCTCGATCCCCTCCTGACGGAACAGCTCACGGTAGGTGAAGATCGCGTCCTCCAGCTCGGCCAGCAGGTCCGTCTCCTCCACATGCAGCGTAAAGCGTCCGTCCTGCATTCTGGTGAAATCCAGCAGCTCCTCGACCATCGTGGTCAGCCGGCGGGATTCCTTGACGATGATGTTAAGTCCCCGCTGCGTCTGCTCCGGATTCGCGGCGGGATCGGCGGCGAGCGTCTCGGCCCAGCCGTTGATGGCGGTCAGCGGCGTGCGCAGCTCGTGCGATACGGAGGAGACGAACTCCTGCTGAATCTTCTCCGCCTGAGAGATCTTGAGCGACATGTCGTTGATATTGTCCACCAGTCCGCCCAGCTCGTCGCGGTAATGATTGTCCACAAGAATGCCGTAGCTCCCGCCGGAGATCCGCCGCGCCGCGTCGGATACGACGGCGACCGGCTCAACGACGCTGTTGATAAAGATCGCGTTGGAGACCACGGCGAGGCCGATGCAGAAAAGCGCCGCGCCGACCGCAGCGGCAAGGTTGAGCGCGACCCTGCGGTCCGCCTCGCGCAGCGACGTGACATACCGCAGCACGCCGACGGTGCGGCCGTTGAATTTCAGCGGTGCGGAAACCGCCAATATCTTTTCCCCCGTCTGAGGGTCGAAGCCCTCGAAGGGCGTCATTTCGCCGGTCGAGATCGCGCCGGTAACGTCCCCGGTCCCCGGAGAGGTCCCGGCGGTCAGCCCGTAGCTCGATACCTGCACCCGCCCGTTGGCGTTGATAAACTGAAGCTCAAGCGAATCCTTTTCCTCAAAGGTCTCCACCGTGACGGAGGCATAGCGGAAATATTCGCTGTAGCTCTTCATGCCGTAGTCCGCAAAATTGTCGGCGGCAATGCGGGCGCGCGTCTCCAGCCCGGAGCGCATCGCCGCATAGTAGGACTGACGCACGCCGACGCTGTAGATGACGACGATCGAGATCACGACCAGAACAATGGGCAGCACCGCATTGACGAGCCAGCGCTGGCGCAGGCCCCGAATGCGAAGTCCCTTTCCGATAGACAAGGCGGACATCTCCCTTTCCTTCCTCTTCCCCGCACCGCAGAGAGCGGCGGCTTATTCAATGCTCCACTTATAGCCGAAGCCCCACACGGTCGCAATATACTTCGGCTCCTGCGCGTCGTCCTCGATCTTCAGGCGCAGTCTGCGGATATTGACGTCAACGATCTTCACCTCTCCGAAGTAGCCCCGGCCCCACACCGCGTCAAGGATCTCCTCGCGTGAGAGCGCCTTCCCCGGATTTTCCATGAAAAGCTTCATGATCTGATATTCAAGCTGCGTCAGCTTGAGCCGTCTGCCGTCCTTCTCGACCGTCCGGTTTTCCAAGCTCAGCACGAACGGCGGCTGGGATATCTCTCCCCCCGCGATGCCGATCGCCGCCGCGTCGCCCGCACGGCGCAGCAGCGCGTCCACGCGCGCGGTCAGCTCGGCGGGGGAAAACGGCTTTGTCACATAATCGTCCGCGCCGGTCATCAGCCCGGTCACCTTGTCCATCTCCTGCGAGCGGGCGGTGAGCATGATGATGCCGATATACGGGTTGGACGCGCGGATGCGGCGGCAGACCTCAAAGCCGTCGATGCCGGGCAGCATGATGTCCAGCAGCGTGACCCGCACATCGGGGTTTTCTTTCAGCTTTTCAAGCGCCTCCTCGCCGGTCTCGGCCTCAACGACCTCGTACCCCGCGCGGACCAGATTGATCACGATAAAGCTTCGGATACTGGACTCGTCCTCCAGAACCAGCACTTTTTTCATCTTTCGTCGATATCCTTTCTCAGTTCTCGCCCGTCGTCCACTCGGCGGCGATCAGGCTGAAGCTCTCCTTCACGCTTTCCTCGTCAAGTCCGGCCGGCCGGTCCTCGCACGCGGGAAGCTCCGCCGTATAGACGGTCTCCACCTGCCGTGCCAGCACAAAGCGCCCGTTCCGCAGCGCGGCGGTCTCGCGCCCGTCCCCCGTAATGGCGCAAATCTCAAGAAACAGCTGCGGCACGCCGCTGCCACAGGTAAAAAACAGTACGCGGTTCTCGTCGGGCGTACCGATACGCACGAGCGTTACGCCCTCGTCCCACGCCTCCGGCAGCACAAGGCTCCACCCGTCCGCCGTGTTGTGGAACGTGCGGCACACGACCTCGCTTCCTCCGGAGCTGTCATAGTCCCGCCACAAAATGCGGTAATAGGTCTCTCCCTCTTCGTTAAGCTGCGGAAAGGCGACCGGCTCCGGGACCTCGACCACGCCGTTTCCGTTGACGTCGGCGGGATAGATCGAAAGAAAGCGGAACGCCCCGTTCTCCGTCTGCGGCGCCGCATTCTGCGTGATATTGCGCAGCACGCCGTTCCTCATCGTCAGGATATCATAGGCGGCCGCGCTGTTGTCCTGCACGCCGGTAACGTACAGGGCGCGCCCGCCGTCGGAAAGCGCCCCCGCCGTCACGCGCGAAAGCTCCGTCGCCGGGAAGGACAGCTCCGCCGTTGACAGGCACCTCAGCTCAGCGCTGTTCCACGCGTAGCAGTCCGCCATGCAGCGATTCTCCTCGCCGCTGTAGAGCACGGTAAGCTCCTGCCGTCCGTCGTTGTCAAGGTCGCTGACCGCGTAGCGCAGATAGGCGGTCGTAAGCAGATTGAGCGGCTCCGCCCCGCGCAGCGCGTAAACGGCAAGCACCTGCACCTCCGTTCCGCCTTTGAAGCCGACAAGGATCTCGCGCCGTCCGTCGCCGTCAAGGTCGATGTAGTCGATGGAATACATCGAGCTTGCGGTCCCCTCGATCAGCGCCATCCGGCGGTAGCTGTCTCCGTCGGCCTTGAAGAAGTATATTTTCATCGGCCTCTCGTCCGCCGCCTTGCGGAAAAAGGCGACCGCCTCCTCCACTCCGTCGCCGTCGAGATCGACCATCTGCACGCTCTGAAGGTTGCTGCCGGCGCTGGGCGCGGCATGCTCCGCCCCGTCGGAGACGAGCGCGTTGATCTCCGCCTCCAGCGACTCGTACTCCGCGGGTAGGCGCGGCAGGGTGTAGAGCCTGTCGGCGGCGACGTTGACGGCGCACCCGGTAAGCAGAGCGCACAGCAGCGCCGCCAGCAGCAGCGCGTATTTCTTTCCCCGTTTCGCCATCGGCTTCGCCTCCTCCGCAGGTCCCGCATGCAGCGGCCCGCCCCCGCGCCAAGATAAATATTAGTATAGCACAGCTCCCGCGAAAAGGCAACGTCATTCGGCAAAGCGCTTTTGCAAAAGCCGCCGCAAAAAGCACGGCAGCCTTCGCGAAGCTCTTAACGGTTTAATCCGCATATCTGTGCATGACGGAAAATCCGCGAAAGCCTTGAAAACAAAGGAAATCCCGCAAGCTCAAGGGCTTACGGGATCTCCTTTTCTGGCGAGGGTGTGTGGGGATCGAACCCACCCGGGAGGCTCCTGACCCCCCGCGTCCGGTTTTGAAGACCGGGAGGCGCACCAGCGCCCGTCCACCCCCATAAAGCTAAGGCGGGAATCCGTGGTCAAGACGGCGGAAGTTCCCCTCGCGCCTCGTCACACGGCCCCTGTCAAGAAATTCAAGGATCGTCAGCGTATCCTCCCGCGAAATGCCGAGCCGGTCGCGCAGCGCCGCCAGCGTCAGTGTATCCTCCCGCGAAAAATGCTCCTCGACCGCGCCCCGGACCTTCTCATAGGCGGCGTGGCGCAGATACCGCCCCTGCGCAACCCGAAGCAGCGCCCCGCTGTCCGTCACACTCTCAAGCACCCGGCGCGCCTCCTCGCGGTCCTTCCGTTCAAACCGTGAAAGCAGCCCGTCCGTCGTCTCAAGGCTCAGCTCCTCCGAACGGCTCAGCTCCAGCAGCGCGTCGCGGATCGCCCGCTGCCTCGCCGTAAAGCGCACCTCAAAATCCGACAGCGCATAGCGGTCCCCCGCGCGCCGCAGCTTCCCCCCGTCCAGCAGCGCCGCGAAAAGCGCGTCGCACACGGCGCGGTCCGCCGCGCGAAGCAGCTTCTGCCGCAGCTCGGCCGCCCGCATGCCGGCGTGCAGCGGGTTTTTGGCATGGTACGCCGCAAGCAGCGGCTCGCAGCGCTCCCACAGCGCGTCGAGCGCGGAAACGGCGATATAGCGTCCTTCAAGCGGTTCGACCAGCTTCCCCTGTGCGCGCAGAGCTTCCAGCTCCGGCGCGAGCATCGCAGCGTCGATCCCAAGACGCGCCGCAAGCTCGTCCGCCGTCGGCAGCGCCTCACCGAAGCCCGCCAGAGCCTGAAGCGCGCGCTCGCCGCCGCTTCCTCTCTCCAAAACCGCAAGCGCGGCAAGCGTCTGCGGATCGTTTCTTCTGTGGCGCGGCGGCGCTTCGTCAAGGACCACTCCGCCGCCCACGGTCTCCGTCGGCGAATAGAAGCGCACGATGAAGCGGTCCCCCTTCTTCACGGCGGCCTCCTCCGTCAGGCGAAGCTGCGCGCAGCAGCTCTCCCCCGGGGCAAGCGTATCCCTGTCCAGTAGAATGACCCGGGCCAGCTGCGCCGACGTCCCGTGGTAAAAATGCAGCCGCGAACCGTTCGCGACGCTCCGCTTTGAATCCTTCAGACACCGCAGACGCACATCCAGCATGCGCGTCGGGCGCACGCTGCCCGGACGCACCGCCGCGTCGCCGCGCCGCACGTCGCTCCGCTTCACCCCGGCAAGGTTGATCGCCACACGCTGTCCCGCAAAGGCCGCCCCGGTCTCCCGGCCGTGCACCTGCAGGCCGCGCACACGCGCCGGCATGCCGCCGGGCGCCAGCTCCACCGCGTCGCCCATGTGCACCGCGCCCTCGATCAGCGTCCCGGTAACGACCGTGCCGAAGCCCTCCGCCGAAAAAACGCGGTCGATCGGCAGACGGAACGGGATGCGGACGTTTCGCTCCTCCGTACACAGCACGGCGGCGCGCAGCAGCCCGCGCAGCTCGTCGATCCCCTGTCCGGTGCGGACCGATACCTCCGCGATGGGCTTCCCCTCAAGGAACGTGCCCGCCGTAAAGTCCGCAGCCTCCCTGCGCAGAAGGTCCAGCCACTCCCGGTCGACAAGGTCGCACTTCGTCAGGACCGTCACCCCACTCTTCACCCCAAGCATCGAGAGAACGTCAAAATGCTCGACCGTCTGCGGCATCACGCCCTCGTCCGCCGCGATGACCAGCAGCGCGAGGTCGATCCCTCCCGCGCCGGCGAGCATGTTCTTGATAAACCGCTCATGCCCCGGCACGTCCACGATCCCGGCGCACAGGCCGTCCTCCCAGTCGAGCCGGGCAAACCCCGGCTCGATCGTCAGGCCGCGCCGCTTCTCCTCCTCAAGCCGGTCGGTATCGACGCCCGTGAGCGCCTTGACGAGAGCGGTCTTCCCATGGTCCACATGCCCCGCCGTTCCGATGATAACATGCTTCATCGCAGCTCCTCCGCAACGGCCTCCGCCAGCTCGGCAAGCTCGCCGGGGCGCAGTGTGCGCACGCCCAGCAGCAGCCTCCCGTGTGCGACTCTCGCAACAACGGGCCGCTCACGGCTGCGAAGCGCCCGCTCGAGCGCGGCCGCTCCGCGCTCCCCCGGATCGACCACGACCGCAAACGAGGGCAGCGGCTGTCCCGGCACGCTTCCTCCGCCGACCTGATCCGTCTCCGGCACGACCTCCGCCGCCGCGCCGCAGCTGCGAAGCGCCTCGCACAGCTCCCGCGCACGCGCGCGCAGCTCGTCCTCACCCATCGCAAGCATGGACAGCACCGGCAGTTCCTCCTCCGCGCGGCCCTCGGCATAGCTGCGCAGCGTCATCTCAAGCGCGGCGAGCGTCATCTTATCCGCCCGAAGCGCGCGAGCAAGCGGGTGGCTTTTCAAAATATCCAGATACTTTTTTCTTCCCACGATGATCCCCGCCTGCGGGCCGCCGAGAAGCTTGT
>CAKTJA010000071.1 GCA_934567115.1 uncultured Oscillospiraceae bacterium | reverse complement strand
AACGAGGTCGACCGTCTGAACCTGCAGAAGGAAGTCACCGCCCTGAAGACCGAAATCAACCGTATCGCTGATTCCGCGAACTTCAACGGCATCAAGCTGATGGACGGCTCCCTGTCCGGCAAGTCTCAGGTGTCCAACGTTGCGATGGACCAGAGCGTTGCCGTCAAGGGCAAGTACACCACCGGCGCTTTTGTGGAGACTCAGGACCTCTCCGCTCTGGGCAAGGACGACATCGGCAAGAGCCTCGACTATTCCTTCACTTGGAAGGATGCCAACGGCGTTGAGAATACCACCACGGTTTCCCTGACCTTCCAGGGCGACGGCACCGGTGCGGTCAGCACGACTGCGAAGGACAATTACTTCACTGACGCGAATGGCAACAAGTATAAGCTGGATGACGACAGCAAGCTTTCCGCTGCCGATCAGCAGAAGGCTGTTATTGCCAGCCTGAAGGCGAACAAGGAGTTCTCTTCTGTTTTCGACATCGCGGCGAACGGCACCGACAAGATCGACTTTACCGCCAAGGCGGACGGCAGCGCGGGCGCGGTGCTGGTCGGTGTGGACGTCAACGAGAACACTTCTATGGCTAAGGCCGATGTTTTTGGCGCAGTGGCTGACGTGACCGTTGCGGGCGACGTGACGGTGGCCACCGCTCCGGAGGATTCCCTCCAGAAGTTCAGCGTCGCAGGTCTGGGCGTTGCCAGTAACACTATGACCAAGGAGAAGATCGAAGCCAACATCTTTGAGCTCGACGGTCACAAGTTCCTGCTGAACGATGGCACGGCGAAGCTGACGAACGACCAGATCAAGGCGCTTGATTCCGACGTGACGATCATCGACGTTGCGGGTGCTACGGCTGGTGCGGCTGATGCCGAGTACATTGCCGCTCAGATCTCCAAGGTCACGGGTCTTGAGACCAAGGGCTATGCCGCCGCTCACCCGAATACCGCGACCGGTATTGCGGCTGGCGATATCGTGTTCACCAAGGATAGACTGTCCATTGGCGGCGAGACGCTGACCCTCCAGATCGGCGACACCAGCGACAAGTTCAACCAGATGAACGTGTCCATCGGCGACATGCACTCCGAGGCTCTGGGCATCGGCAATATTGACATCGGCACTCAGGAAGGCGCTTCCACCGCCATCAACGCTATCAAGGCCGCTATCAACAGCGTGTCCTCCACGCGTGGTGACCTCGGCGCTATCCAGAACCGTCTCGAGCACACCCAGAACAACCTGAGCGTCATGGCTGAGAACATTCAGGACGCTGAGTCCACCATCCGCGACACCGACGTTGCCGATGAGATGATGGCCTACACCAAGAACAACATTCTGATCCAGTCCGCTCAGGCGATGCTGGCTCAGGCGAATGCTGTTCCTCAGGGCGTGCTGCAGCTCCTGCAGTAATTCCCTGCAAATCCATGTATGCGAGTACGCTGTGTCAGTGTACCCGGCTCTCTTCTCTCAAAAAGGAGGAAGACCGCGAAAGCGGTCTTCCTCCTTTTATGCGTATTGGCGCGGGTCAGGGGTGAAGCGGCCCGCCGATCTCCACGCCGCACAGCTCGGGCACAATCTCGCCGTCCACGACGAGCTGCACCCACTCGATGTTGTCCAGCGAGCAGAGCGAGAGCACAAGGGAATCGACGGCGAGCCGGGGCGAATCGCCCAGCTCCGTCCCGGCGGGGAGATTGAGGTAGCAGGTCCCGTCCTCCACGCGGGCGGAGGAGACGGCGAAGCCCTCCGGAAGGAGGGGGAGCAGTCCGGCGCTTTCCGGTCCGCGCAGCAGCGCGTCGAGCAGTGCGTTCACGCGCGTCTGTCCCTCGTAGAGGGTGAGCGCCTGTCGCTCGGCGCACAGTCCGGGCAGGGAGGGGTCGAGGAAGAAGAGCGAGACGGTGACGGGTCGGCGCGCGTCCTCCTGCGTGGACAGCAGGGGGTCGGCCGCGGTGAGGGTCTGCGTCTTGCGATAGGGCAGCTCGACCCCGCCGGAGGTGATGGACACGGCGTTCACGCCGTCGAGCTGCGTGAGCGTAAGCGTGATGCAGTAGTCGGCGATGGTCAGATCGACCCCGGCGAGGCGGGCGTAGTGGCGCGAGAAGTCCACGCGCGCCCATTTGCCGAGGACGGAGAGGCTTGAGAGCGTGGTCCCGCCGGGCACAGGCGAAACGACCGTCGGATCGTCCGGGTCGGCGAGGAGACGTTCCACAAGCCGCCGTGCAAGCTCGTCGGTCGTGAGCGAGGCCGCGTCGCCGATCACGACGCTGCGTGTGATGAGCGCGTCCGCGCCGGCCTGATCCTGTAACTCGGCGGCGGGGTAGTAGAGGAGATAGCGGTTCGCATCGTCCCTGCCGCCCCCGTCCGCGCACGCGGCGAGCGTCAGCGCCAGTGCGAGCGAGGCGATGCATGCGGCGAATTTTCTCATGCTTCGTCCTCCTTTCCGGCGGCGGGGAGGCGCACGGTGAAGCGGCAGCCGCCGCCCTCGCGTGCGCACACGTCCACCGTTCCGCCCCGGCGGCGCACGGTGTCCGCCACGATGGATAGTCCGAGGCCGGTCCCGCCTGCGGCGCGCGAGCGCATCTTGTCCACGCGGTAGAAGCGGTCGAACACGCGGGGCATGTCCTCCTCGGGGATGCCGATGCCGTCGTCCTCGACGCGGAGCGTGCACTCGCTCTCCGTTCCGTCGAGCGTAATGTGCACGTGTCCGCCCGGGCGGTTGTACTTGATCGCGTTTTCGGTGAGGTTATAGACGATCTGGTGCAGGTCGTCCTCGCTTGCGAGCACGACGGCCTCCCGCAGTATCTCGTAGGAGAGGGAGACGTTTTTTTCGTCCGCGACCAGACGCAGCATGCGCACCGCGCGTTCGATCACGGGGGCGACCGCGACGGGCTGCGCCGGTTCGACCACGCCGCTGTCGAGCCGGGTCAGCCGCAGCAGATTTTCGGTGATGCGGGTAAGGCGGTCGGTCTCCTGCACGATGTCGCCGACAAATTCGCGCACGGTGCCCTCGTCGATGTTCTCGTTTTGCAGGATAGAATCGGACAGCAGCCGGATCCCCGCGAGCGGGGTCTTGAGCTCGTGCGACGCGTCGGACACGAAGCGGCGGCGCGCGTCCTCGGTCGTTTGCAGCCGGTCGGAAAGGCTGTTGAACTCCTCCGCGATCTCGCTGATCTCGTCGTGACCGCCGATCTGCGCACGATAGCTGTACGCGCCCTCACGGATCCTGCGGATGGCCTCAAGCAGAACGCCGAAGCGGTGCGTGAGCGCGCGGGAGAGCAGCAGGCTCAGGACGGTGACGCTCCCGGCGACGACTGCGGAGATGCGCATCAGGTTTTTTTGCAGGC
Organism: uncultured Oscillospiraceae bacterium; assembly: GCA_934567115.1. GTDB lineage: Bacteria > Bacillota > Clostridia > Oscillospirales > Oscillospiraceae > Hominicoprocola. Next base: position 3,369 of record CAKTJA010000071.1, on the reverse strand, counting down.
TCAGCAGCAGCGTCGCCTGTTCCATATCGTATTCATAGGCGTAGACCGCGCCGATGGTGCGGCTCCGGTAGATCACGGGGGAGGCGGCGCGGCTGTGGAACGCGCCGTCGGAAAAGACGGCGTAGAACACGTCGAAGCCGCGCAGCGCCTGAACGATCTCCGTATACAGGCCGTAGCGTCCGACGGCGGCGTCGGTCTCTCTGGTGTCGTAGAGAATGCGTCCGGCGGCGTCGGTGACGAGGATGCGGGAGATCCCGGTCTCCTCCACCAGCGTCATCGCCGAGGCGACGTTTTCCTCGTTCAGCTCCTCGATGCCGCTCAGCGCCGTCACCATCACGTTGACGCTGTTTTGCAGCGTCGTCTGCTTCGAGCGGACCACCAGATCCTCCGACACGGTGAGCGGGTAGGTGTTCATGAAGATAAGGACCGCCGCGATGATAAGGATATAGCTCAGGCTGAACTTGACCTGCATGCTTGTCCGTCTCATGGGCATCACCCCTTTCTGCGTACAAAGCTCCCGCCGCGCCGAAGCGGTCCTGCGGCGGGGACCTGCGGTCACTCCTTAAAATAGTAGCCCACGCCCCATTTGGTCATGATGTGCTCGGGTTCGGCGGGATTGTCCTCCAGCTTTTCGCGCAGCCTTCGAATGTGCACGTCCACCGTGCGGTAGTCCCCCGCGTAGGTGTAGCCCCACACGACGTCCATCAGGCTTTCCCGGGAGTAGACGCGGTGCGGGTTTTTGATCAGCAGCTCGATAATGTCGTATTCCTTTGCCGTCAGATCGACCGGCTGCCCGTTCTTGACCGCGATGCGGCGGTCCGCGTCGAGCGAGATACCGCCGGCGGTCAGCAGCTCGGCCTGACGCTGTGCCGTCTGCCCCGCGCGCCGAAGCAGGGCGCGGATGCGGGCCTTCAGCTCAAGAATGTTGAAGGGCTTTGTGATATAGTCGTCCGCGCCGGACTCAAGGCCGATGATCTTGTCGGCGTCCTCGCTCCGTGCGGTCAGCATGATGATCGGGACGGCGGAAAACTCGCGTATCCGCATGCAGGCGGTCAGGCCGTCCACCTCCGGCATCATCAGGTCGAGAATGATAAGGTCGAAGCCGCCGCCCTTTGCAAGCTCGATCGCGGCGGCGCCGTCGAACGCCGTCTCCACCTGATAGCCCTCGTTTTCAAGATTGAAGCGTATTCCCTTGACGAGCAGCTTTTCGTCGTCCACCACCAGAATTTTCACGGTGCGTTTCCTCCGATCGTAATTTCTCCGCGCAGTCCCTCAAGCTTTGCGTTTCCGATCCCCTTGACGTTCAGAAGCTCCTCCGCGCTGGTGAAGTCCCCATGCGCCTCGCGGTACGCGACGATCTCCTTCGCCAGAGCCGGCCCGATCCCTGTCAGCGTCTCAAGCTCTTCGGCGGTCGCGGTGTTGATATCCACGAGCGTCCGCACGGGCGCGATCTCGCCGTCGGCGGTCCGCTCGGTCGTAACGGTGTAGTCCGCCGTCTTCGTTCCCGCCGAGCCGAAGGTCATAAAAACGGCGGCGGAGAGAAAGGCGAGCGTCAGCACTGCCAGAAATAAATATGGACTTGCACCTTTTTCCTGTCGATCCACGGTTGAACTCCTCGCTGTTTTTTGTTATACTGAAAAAACGAATCCTGTCGAAGCCGGTCCCATGAGGGAAGAAACGTGGGTCCTCCCAACGGCTGGGGGCCGCATCGGCGGACAGGCCCTGAACGTTCCGCCGACGAATGCGGAGCGGTTTCGTGCGGCATGCCGCGGCTCCACCTGTCGGGACGTCGACCGCCGACGCTTTAATTGTAACATAACATGAGGTATATTTCCATGAAAAAACGCCGCCTTCCATCTCTTTTTTTGATTTTCGCGCTGCTCACCGCTCTGCTGAGCGTCCCGGCCCTCGCCGCCGAAGAGTTCGAGGCCGACGCACGTGCCGCTTTGCTTGTCGAAGGCGGGACGGGCGAGGTGCTCTACGATAAGAACGCCCACACGCGGCAGTACCCCGCGAGCATCACCAAGGTGACGACCGCGCTTCTGGTGCTGGAGGCGGTCGAAAGCGGCGCGCTTTCGCTCGACCAGCCGATCGAGGCGCACCAGAGCGCCTTCGAGGGGCTGAGCGCCTACGGCAGCACCGCCGGCATCAAGCCGGGCGAGATCCTCACGGTCAAGCAGCTGCTGCAATGCATGCTGATCGTTTCGGCGAACGAGGCGTGCAACATTCTGGCTGAGGCCGTCTGCGGGGAGGGGAACGTCGAACAGTTCGTCCTTCGCATGAACGAGCGCGCCGCCGCGCTCGGCTGCGAGGACACGCACTATGTCAATACCTCCGGACTGCACGACCCGCAGCACTATACCACCGCCTACGACATCTATCTGATCACGCGCGAGGCGATGACGCACGACGTGTTCATGAGCATCTGCAACTCCAAGTCTGCGGAGATCCCGGAAACGGAGCACAATCAGAAGCATGTGCTCCACTCCACGAACCTGCTCATCTCCAACTGGAGAGAGCTGGGCTATCTCTACCGCGACGCGCAGGGAATAAAGACCGGCTCGACCGAGGAGGCCGGCTACTGTCTGGTCTCGTCTGCGGTGCGCGGCGGACGTACGCTTATCAGCGTCGTCCTCGGCGCGGAAAAGATCAAGCTCGACGATGGAAAGAAAACGCTTACCAAAAGCTTCTCCGAAACGAGCAGATTGTTTGACTACGGCTTCGACGGCTTTTCCCGGCGCGAGATCGTGTCCTCCTCCGAGCCGGTGTGCGAGGTGCCGGTCGCGCTGTCAGGCGAAGCGAATTACGTTGTGGTCCACCCGGAGCAGACGCTTGAGCGGATGCTTCCGAACTCGCTCGATCCGAGTGAGCTTCAGCGTGAGATCACGCTTACCGCCGAAAGTGTTGACGCGCCCGTTGCCGCAGGGGACGAGCTGGGGGAGATGACGATCTCCCACGACGGGACCGTCTACGGAACGGTGAAGCTGCTTGCGCTCAACGACGTGTCGGCCTCGTGGCTGCTGGTCGCGAAGCGGGACGTCGCGGCGTTCTTCTCCCGCACCGTTGTGAAGGTGGTCCTGCTCGCCCTGCTCGTGCTGATCGCCGCGCTGGTCGTCCTGTTCTTCACCGGCGGACGCGGACGCCGTTACGGTAAGCGCAGCCGCCGCACCATTGCGAGCGGCTATCGCGGACGCAGAAGATGACGGCGCGCCTTTGATCCTTTTGATCTAATTTGTATTTCGCAAATAAAAAAGCCCCGGCGTTCGGCCGGGGGTTAGGAGAACGGTTACATGAAGCATCTTATTATCATCGGCGACGGCATGGCGGACGATCCGGTGGAGGCGCTCGGTGGGAAGACGCCGCTTGAGG
>CAKTJA010000070.1 GCA_934567115.1 uncultured Oscillospiraceae bacterium | reverse complement strand
TGCTTGCCGATCTCCTCGGAAAGCTTGTAGATGAAGTCGAACGTCTCCTGCGTGGTGTTCGCGCCGCGGATGACCTCGACCAGCTTCATGCTGGGCACGGGGTTGAAGAAGTGCATGCCGATAACGGGGTGCTTGAGCCCCAGACCCATCTCGGTCACAGACAGGGAGGAGGTGTTGGTGGCGAAGATCGTGCTGTCCTTGCACATCGCGTCCAGCTCGCCAAGCAGCTCGCGCTTGGTGGACATCTCTTCCTTGACGCACTCGATCACGAGGTCGGCGTCGGCCGCAGCGGACTTTTCCTCCACCAGAACATTCGCCATCAGCGCGTCCTTATCCGCCTGGGTCATCTTGCCCTTCTCAACGCGCTTTTGAAGAGAGGCGTCGAGCTTATCCTTATGGCGCTGCGCAGACGCAACGCTGGACGCGTACATCAAAGCGGTGTGTCCCTTGGCGGCAAAGACCTGCGCAATGCCGCTGCCCATGGTGCCGGCGCCGAAAATTGCAACTTTCATTGTGTGTTTCCTCCTGTTGGTATGAATAAATTTTGGGGCTGTGCCGCGCCGACCGGCAGCAGACGGAAGCGCAGCTCCCGCCCTGCCGCAAGCGGGGCCACCGGTGTTCCTGCGCGGCTTCGCCCTATGGGATCACTGATTTGTAAAGGGATCGTGCTTGCGCTTTTCGAGAAACGCGCCCATCCCCTCCCGCTGGTCGGCGGTGTCGAAGCAGGAGCCGAACGCCGCCGCCTCGACCGCGATGGCGCGGTCCATCGGAAGCTCCAGCCCCTCGTCGATCGCGCGCTTGGCCGCGCGGACCGCGATGGGAGCGTTTGCCGCGATCTGCCCCGCAAGCTTTTCGGCCGCGGCGTACAGCTCGCCGAGCGGGTGGACGGCGTTGACAAGCCCGATGCGGAGCGCCTCGTCCGCCTTGATATTGCGGGCGGTGTAGATCAGCTGCTTTGCCATGCCGGGACCGATGAGGCGGGCAAGCCGCTGCGTGCCGCCGAAGCCGGGGGTGATGCCGAGACCGGTCTCGGGCTGGCCGAACACGGCGGTGTCCGAGCAGATGCGGAAATCGCAGGCCATCGCCAGCTCGCATCCGCCGCCGAGCGCATAGCCGCCGACCGCCGCAATGGTGGGGATCGGCAGGGTCTCCAGCTTGCGCATCACGTCGTTGCCGAGCCTGCCGAAGGCTTCGCCCTCCGCACGGCTCAGGTCCTTCATCTGGGCGATGTCCGCGCCGGCGACAAAGGCCTTGTCCCCCGCGCCGCGCACGATCAGGCAGCGGACGGTGGAAAGATCAAGCTCGTCAAGCGCGCGGCTGAGCTCGTCAAGCACCTGTGAATTGAGCGCGTTGAGCGCTTCGGGACGGTTGACGGTCAGCGTATCGACCGCACCGCCGAGGGTATGGATGATGAAAGGCATGACTCCGTCCTCCTGTTTTCATTCTGTGGATATTATAGTCAGTTTCCTTCAACTATGCAAGAGGAATCTCATTTTTTTCAAAACAATTCAGTTTTAAAGAAAAATTTGCAGGAATCTATTCATTTCCGGGTTTCTCACGCAGTTCCTGCGGCAAAATGGGCCATCTGAAGGAAACCTTTCATTTTTGGCTTGTCTTATCCCGCGTTTTCCGTTATGATAGGCAGGAAATGAAACGGAAGCGAGGCTGCTTTACATGCGAATGAGAAAAAAGAAAAACCTGCTGCCGCGTATGGAGCGCTGTGCGGAATATCAGATCAAAGAGCCGCGCCTGCATCGCGGACGCTGGCGCGAGCTGGCGCCGTGGGCGCGCGAGGTGCGATTGGAGCTTGGCTGCGGCAAGGGGCGCTTCACCGCCCTCACTGCGGCGCAGGAGCCGGACGTTCTCTTCCTCGCGGTCGAGCTGGTCCCGGACGCAATGGTGGTCGCGATGGAGCGGTGCGCCGCGGCGGGGCTGAAGAATGTTCTGTTCATCGACGCGGACGCAAGACTTCTGACGGAATTTTTCGCCCCCGGCGAGATCGACCGGATCTACATCAATTTCTGCGACCCGTGGCCGGGGAAGCGCCACGCCAAGCGCCGGCTGACGCACGGGAATTTTCTGCGGCTCTACCGCAGGGTGCTGCGGGACGGAGGGCAGATCCATTTTAAGACCGACAACGCGCCGCTGTTCGCGTGGTCGGAGGAGGAGATCCCGCGCTTTGGCTTTGCGCTCGGCGAGGTCACGGACGATCTGCACGCGAACGGACCGACCGGCGTGATGACCGATTATGAGGCGAAGTTTTACGAGCTTGGGACGCCGATCCACCGTCTGGTCGCCACGATGACGGACTGGGAGGAGCCGGACGACGAGCGCGCCGGGGAGCCGCCGGCGGACGGCGAGACTGCCGGGAGCGTGTGAACGGGCGCGTCCCGCCGCTCAGCCGAGCCCGAGCAGCTCGAACAGCATTTTAATGAACAGAAGGCCGAGCACGACGAAGATCATCCCGCGCACCTTTTCGCTCCCTCCGCGCATGGCGTAGCGCGCGCCGCAGAACGCGCCGAGCGCGTTGCACACGGCGGCGGGAAGCGCGAGCAGCCACCACACCTTGCCGCTGAAAATGAACAGCACGGCGGAGGCGACGTTGGAGGCAAGGTTTGCGACCTTGGCGCAGCCGGACGAGGTGAGAAGATCCATCGAAAGCGCCATGGTGAAGGCCATGATCATGAAGGTCCCGGTGCCGGGGCCGATCAGTCCGTCGTAGCAGCCGAGGAGCAGCCCGATCAATCCGGAGCGGACGGCCTCCTGACGCGGGGTGAACTCCCGCGCGGCGACCGCCGTGTCCTTGCCGAAGTCCTTTTTCAGGACCAGCAGCACCGCCGCGCAGGGAAGCGCGACAAGCATCATGAGCTTGAGCGCGTCCTCCGGAATGAGCAGGGCGATGCGCGTGCCGACCGCCGCGCCCGCGAGCGCGCCGACGCCCGAGATGAGGGCGGGACGCAGCCGCACCCGTCCCCCGCGAAAGTAGCGCAGCGAGGCGGTCGCCGTTCCGACGCCGTTGACGACCTTGTTCGTCCCCATCGCAAGATGCGCGGGGATCCCCGCCATCAGATAGGCGGGAAGCGTGACCAGTCCGCCGCCGCCGGCGACGGAATCGACAAAGCCGCCGAGAAACACGAGCGGCAGAACGATCAGCAGGATCTGTGGTGTGAGTTCCATAAAACGACCTCTTTCTCTTCGGTTGCTGTGTTAGATCATACCACGGATGTGAAAAAAATGCTACTGCTTTTCCGCGCGGCGCGGCGGCGGAAACACAAAAAAACAGCCCGGACCGGGGCCGGGCGGAACAGGGAGGACCGATATGGAGCATGGAGATATTGCCGCGATCGAGCTGCTGCTGCGGCGGCACGGCTTTCATTTCAGCCGCTCGATGGGGCAGAATTTTCTGATCGACGCATCTATCCCGGCGGCCATCGCGGAGGCGAGCGGCGCGTCGGAGGAAAACGGCGTGCTGGAGGTCGGACCGGGGATCGGCGCGCTCAGCCATGAGCTGTGCCGCCGGGCGGGGAAGGTCGTCGCCGTTGAACTGGACAGGACGCTGCTGCCCATTCTTGACGAGACGATGGCGGACTTCGGCAATTTCGAGGTCGTGAACGCCGATATCCTCAAAACGGATATCGCCGCGCTGGCGCGCGAAAAATTTTCCGGCCTGCGTCCGATCGTCTGCGCCAACCTGCCGTACAACATCACGACCCCGGCGATCACCGCGATGATCGAGGCGCGATGCTTTGAGAGCATCACCGTCCTTGTGCAGAAGGAGGTCGCCGAGCGGCTCTGCGCCGCGCCCGGAACGGCGGCCTACGGCGCGTTTTCCGTCTACATGCAGTATCACACCGACCCGAGGCTGCTCTTCGAGGTGGGGCGCGAGTGCTTCCGCCCGCAGCCGAAGGTGACCTCCGCCGTGCTGCGCGCGGAGGTGAGGAAGACGCCGCCGGTCGAAACGGCGGACGAACGCTTTTTCTTCCGCACGGTGTACGCGGCCTTTGCGCTGCGAAGAAAAACGCTCGTCAACAGTCTGCTGACCGCGTTCGGCGCTCAGCCGGGGAAGGAGCGGGTGACGGAGGCGGTCCTTGCTGCTGGGCTGGAGCCGACGGTCCGGGGCGAGCGGCTTGGTCTGGAGGAGTTCGCGCGGCTGGCGGAGGAGCTTGCAAAGCGGATGGAGGATTGAGCGCGCCGGAGGTCCCGCGCCGTGCAAACGGACATAGAGCGGCGCGCTGCGGCATATCCATGGAAAACCGAGTTTTTCTGTGGAGGGATCGTCATGCGGAGATTAACGGCGCTTTTGCTTGCCGGGACGCTTTTGCTGTCTCTGACCGGGTGCGGGGCGGAGGAGACCGCCGACCGCGCCGCCGCGGTGCGGGAGAAATATGCCGCGCCCGCGTCCTACCGCGCCGTCGCGGAGGTCGAAATCGTGCGCGAAGACGGCGATATGCGCTGCACGCTGCGGCTTGACGGCGGCGGGGAGGAGACGAAGGTCACGGTGCTCTCGCCCGAGGCGCTTGCGGGCGTTTCGGCGCATCTGAGCGGCGACGGGCTGAAGCTTGAATACGACGGCGCGGTGCTTGACGCGGGCGGCGCGGTGCAGGGGCTGAGCGCGGCGAACTGCGTGCCGCTGACGCTTCGCGCCGTCGCGGAGGGCTGTCTTCTCGAGCAGAACGAGGAATCGTTCGGCGAGGAGGAGCGCGCCCTGCGCCTTTGCTGCGAGAGCGAGGCGAGCGGACGGACGTTGAGCTACACCGTCTGGTTCGCGCCGGACTGCACGCCGCTGTATGCGGAGATTGCAGAAAATGGAAGCGCTGCCGCATTTATGGAGTTTACGGACTTCGCATTTTGTGATATAATTTCCTCGGACGGGGCGCAGTGACCCCGTTACGCGGCAGGGAAAGGCTGTGGACCGAAATGAAGAGCACGCTCAGGCGGACGTGGGCGGAGGTCGATCTCGACGCTCTGTCGCATAATTTCGAGGTCATCCGCGCCCGGGTGGCGCCCGGGACCGCGCTTCTCGGCGTGGTCAAGGCGAACGCCTACGGACACGGCGCCGTGCGCGTGGCGGAGCGGCTTGAGCGGCTTGGCGCGGGATACCTCGCCGTGTCGAACATCGACGAGTGCGCGCAGCTGCGCGCCCACGGGATCGCGCTTCCGGTCCTGATGCTGGGCTATACGCCGCCCGACCAGACGGAGCGCATCCTCGGACTGGATATGACGCAGACCGTGCCGAGCCTTTCCGCAGCGGAGGCGTATTCCGCCGCCGCCGTACGCGTGGGCGGACGGATGAGGGTCCACATCAAGCTCGACACCGGAATGAGCCGGCTCGGCTTTCCGTGCGGCGACGCGGATTTTGAGCGCAGTCTGGCGGAGATCCTTGCGGTGCTGCGCCTTCCGGGGCTTGACGTTGAGGGGGTGTTCACGCACTTCAGCGTCAGCGACGAGCGCGCGGAGGACAGCGTGCGCTTCACCCGCATGCAGCACGACCGCTTTCTCCGCATGGTCGGGGCGGTCGAGGCGCGCGGCGGCTTCCGGTTCCGCATGAAGCACTGCTGCAACTCCGGCGGCATCGCCAACTATCCGGAGTGGGCGGGGGACATGGTGCGCTGCGGCATCATCCTCTACGGCGTGGGAGAGCTTGCCGGAGAGCTTGGCATGCGGCCCGTGATGACGTTGAAAACGACCGTGTCCGCCGTGGAGACGCTTCCCGCCGGGACTCCGGTGGGCTATGGAAGAACGTTTCAAACCGCGCGGCCGAGCCGCATCGCGGTGCTCCCCATCGGCTATGCCGACGGACTGCACCGCGCGCTGTCCAACCGGCTGGAGGTCCTTATCCTCGGCGGGCGGGCGCGGTGCGTCGGGCGCATCTGCATGGATATGTGCATGATCGACGTGACCGACCTTCCGGAGGTCCGCGTCGGCGGCGAGGTGGAGGTTTTCGGCGCGCGTCTGCCGGTCGAAGAGACGGCGGAGCGGTGCGGAACCATCAGCTATGAGCTGCTCTGCGCGGTGTCCGGACGCGTGCCGAGGGTGTACCTCTCCGACGGGAAGCGGGAGGGGTGAGGACGCTGTCCTTGGCGGACAGGCACTGCCCGCGCATCGGACGCATAGAATACTGCGGGCGGGGTGAGGAGAAATTCAGCGGCGCTCCGTATAAATCCCGTCCAAGTGTGGGAGAATGAAAGTGACCGGCCGCGCGGCGCGGCGTCAGGTACTTCTTCTCGGAGTGTGAACGAAGCGTGGATACCAATGTCAGACGAGGCGATATTTATTACGCCGACCTCAGCCCCGTGGTGGGGAGCGAGCAGGGCGGCGTGCGACCGGTGCTGATCATTCAGAACGACACCGGCAACCGCTACAGCCCGACGGTGATCGCCGCCGCGATCACGTCGCAGACAAATAAGGCGAAGCTGCCGACGCACATTGCGATCTCCGCGCCGGATCACGGCCTTCCGCGCGAGAGCGTGGTGCTGCTTGAGCAGGTGCGTACGCTTGACAAGCGCCGCCTGCGCGAGAGAATGGGCCGCGTGGACGGTGAGCTGATGGCGCGCATCGACGCTGCCATCGCGGTGAGCTTCGGGCTTCAGAATACGCAGCTGGTATAAGACCTCCGAAAGGAGAGGCGCGCGTCCTCTCCTTTCGGAACAGGAAGCGTCGGACATGCAGCCGGCGCGGAGAGGAAAGGGACGGTACATATGAAGAAAAAGGATCACGCGCCGGCAAGGCTTTTCGCCCTGCTTCTGGCGGGCTTCACCGCGC
>CAKTJA010000069.1 GCA_934567115.1 uncultured Oscillospiraceae bacterium | reverse complement strand
CGATCAATGAAGGGGTGTATGTCACCGACCTTCTTGCCCCCGGCTATACCTATCAGCATACCGACGGAACCTTCCCGACGGACTTTTATGTGCAGAATATCTCGGATGTTGAGGTCGTGCCGGGCCTCGTGCCCGTGCCCTACGTGGACGAAAACGGGGCGGCCGCCACGGCGACAAACTACATTCAGCTCGAGCCGGACACCACCGAATGGAAGGACGGCGGGGTCTATGTCGTCAAGGGCGGTGTGACGATCAACGGCGGCGTGACCGTTTCCGGGAAAATGCCCAGCATCATCCTCTGCGACGGCGCGAGCCTGACGGTCAGCGGCGGCGTTACGCTTCCCGAGGGGCGCCCCGAGGCGCTGACGATCTACGGACAGACCGGCGGGACCGGAACAATGACCGTTACAAACAAGAGCGGAGCCGCCTTTTCCTGCGAGGGTCTGGCGGTGCTCCGGCTGCTGAACGGTACGCTGACGGCGACGGGCAGAGACACGGCGTTTTCCAATGTGACCACATGGAATCAGCAGGGCGGCAACGACGAGGTCAAGTGCGTTGCCACCGGCAGCGACCCGGAGGTCTGGGCGGACGGAGCGGCAGAGCCGTCCGTGACCCTCTCCCGCTGCACGGCGCATCAGTGGAGCTACGCACAGCACGAAAGCGAAGAGCGGCACCTGAGGACCTGCGCCCTGTGCGGCTATAATCCCAACGGCGCGGGCGCTTACGAAAGCTGCGTTTATGACACCTATTACGGTGCGGACGATACCGGGCACAAAAAAGCCTGCGTCTGCCATCGGACCGAGGGCGGCGCGGAACTGACCGCCCACACCCCCGACTACATTCCCAATGCCGACGGTCTTACCCATGGCTACCGCTGCACGGTCTGCGATTTTGTCAGCGACGCGACCGAGGATAAGCACAGCTATGTGGACGGCGTGTGCAGACTATGCAAATATGTATGCCCGCACGAGAGCGTCGACGCGAAGATCGGCTCGGATACCGAGGGCATGTGCGAGGTCTGCGGCGAGCGCATCTATACGGCGCGGCTGGTGGTGAACGAGGGCATGAGCTATGAGACCGTGGAATACGCCGAAACCGTGCGGGAGGCGCTGGAGCGTTATAGAAACGGGGGCCCCGTGGTCACACTGCTGTGCGACGTGGATATGGGCGCGGACGCGCTGGTGGTGACCACCGCGGTGGCAGGTAAATTGTTGGACCTGAATAGACATACCCTTTCCGGCAGCGGCGACGCCGTGTTCCAGATCTGTAAGGAATACGGCTTTACCGTCAAAAACGGTACGGTCGAAAACACCGGTGACGGCGATGCCATCCAGCTGACGCGTGGAGATAACGTCTACGGGATCGGCACCTACGCCGACGGCAATCTGACGCTGGAGGATGTGACAGTCACCGCAAAAACCGGCTGGGCGGTGAGGGTGGCTTATCAGAAGGGCGACACGGAGGGTACGCTGAATCCATACAACGCGGAGCTGTATATCAAGAGCGGCACATACAAGGGCGGGCTGAACGGCGGAGTGGCGCGGACGATACGGATCAGCGGCGGCGTCTTTATCGCCAACCCGGACACCCACAGCGTTTATTACCCCGGATCGGGTCTCAGCGTGACGGGGCTGGTGGGGCACCTGAAGGATATGCTGGCAGGTGGGTTCACCTACGCCGACGCGGACGGCGATCCCATCAACTATTTTGCCGAGGAAAACCGGACCATCGTCGGTTCGTCCAAAAACGGATATCCCGAGGGCGTTTATCTGAACGCGACGACGGTGACCATCGTGGAGCACACCTCTCACCCCATTGACCGGAAGACCAAAAAATGCTCTATCTGCGGCGCGCCCTGCACCCACATCAAGACGGACGAAGACGGGTTCTGCACCGCCTGCGGCGACCGCGTCATGTTCTGCGAGGCGGAGGGGACGCTCTATCAGACCATCCAGACCGCGCAGACCGCGCTACAGGACCGGACGGATAATCCCACCGTCAAGCTGCTGGATAACTACGGATACGATACGACACTTCTGGGAACGGCGAACGGCTACACGCTGGACTTAAACGGCTTCAAGCTGACGGACGGGCAGACGATCTTGTATGAAGATCGAAACCTGACCATCATCGACAGCTCCGAGAAAAAGACCGGCAGTGTGGGTACACTGTGGGCAAAGGATGGGCATGCCACCATACAGGACGGCATCTATGCCGAGCTCATCGCTTCGAATGCAGACAGCATCAAGATCACCGGCAAGGGTACGGTGAAGATTAGAAAGATCAGCATGACAGGTTATACCGATGGCTCGAACAAGAAGGTGGTGGCCGACCTGCTGAATCCGGGCTACGCGGTCTATCTGGTGGATGGGAACGCCGGGACGCAGACGCTGGTGGACGGCTACTACAACCTGTACAATAACGACAATTTGCAGCAGTATCTGCCCGGCCCGTACAAGGATAGTAACAAAGCGCTGCCCGACGGTCAGTATTACACGGTGGCGGCGCATGATCACAGCTACGCCGACAGCACCCAGACCACCTGCGAGTGCGGCAAGACCTGCACGCATGACAGTGTGGGCGCGGACGGCGTGTGCGCCGGGTGCGGCAGGGTCTTTACCGCCAAGGCGGCGGATACCGGCAACAATACCGTCTACTATGCCGACGGCTTCTACCCGAGCACCGAGAACACCCGCTCCGGTATGGATGCGGCGTTCGAGGCCGCGTCCGACGGCAGCACAGTCACGGTGCTGGGCGGCAGCTTTATCATGGGCTGGCTGGACGGCGGCAAGGCGCTGACGCTGAACCTGAACGGGAAGAACGTCAGGCACCTGTACATAGGGCGGAGCAACGGCGCGAACAGCCTGACCGTCACGGGGACGGGCGATATCGACAGCCTTTATGTGCACAAGGACAACGCCGCAGACCTCACCGGCTGGGCGGGCAAAATGGACCTGCTCTACCTGTACGACGGCGGCAAGGTCACGCTGACCGCCGGTACGGTCGTGAGCTTCGGAGGAGGCGTCGGCACGGCCGGCTCCGTTTTGACGGCTGGCCGCGCGTTCCAGAGGGAGGACGGCACCCTCGTGGAGTACGGCGCGGAGCTTTCGACGCTTGAAAACGTCACGGCTGTCGCATGCCCCGACGCTGTTATCCAAAACGGACATTGCGTTTACTGCAACAAGACCGTCGCGGCCATGGTGAACGGCACGGCCTATAACGACTTCAATAGCGCCGTGACCGCCTGGCTGGAAAGCGGCGGCACGATGACGCTGTACCAAAGCGTCAACTCCATGGTCTCAGCCGACTGGAAGGGCGGCAGCGGCAAAGCCTACACGCTGGACCTGAACGGCTGCGAGCTTACCGCTCCCGAAGACGACAGCGGCAGCACCGCCCTCACCTACCAGATCACCGCAGCCGATATCGACCTGACCGTTCAGGACACCAGCGCTGCTGCGGACGGTCGGCTGGATAATCTCCGCATGGGGGCGAACAGCCGGCTGACGCTGAAAAGCGGCTGGCTCGGCACGCTCACCGTGCCGAACGACGACTCCGTGCAGGTGACGCTGGAGGGCGGCGGCCTGAAGGGCTATGATATCAAGATCCCTCTGGCCTATGTGCTTCCGGACGGCTGTTACCTGATAAATGAGGCCGGTCAGCACGTTTCCCTTTGGGGCTTCGGCTCAAGCGCGAACACGGTCACGGTGCGCAGGGCGCTGAACAGCGTCGGCGGCGGCAGGACGGGCACGATGCCCTTCGGAAAGAACCTGCTGCCCTTTACGCCCTCGGCGGTTCCGGAAGACGGCGTGGAAACGCCCGCGAAGCTCACTGCGGCTTGGTACAAGCAGGACGGCAGCCCCCTTGCGGACGCGGAGCTGAAGCTGTCCGAAGCAGGCTATGTCTATGACGGCGGTTCCGAGAAGGCAGCGCTTCAGGCTTACGACGGCATGACCATCGGCGGCACATACGCCCTGTTCGCGGTGCTGACGGCTGCGGACGAAAGCGGCAGGGAGCTGTGGCAGGCCGCCGTGACCGGCTACGAGCTGACCATCGGCAGGGGCGACCTGCGCGACGCGGTGGTGACGCTGACGCAGCCGGACTTCACCTTCTCGCCCGATGAAAACGGCGCGCCCCTCAAGGCCTTCCGTCCGGAGATACAGTCGGTCACGCTTTACGGTCAGCCCGTTCCGGAGGAGGCCTACGATATCGGCGGCGACAGCTCGGGCGGCTATCCGGACAGCTATACCCTGACCGTCACGGCGAAGGACGGCAGCGACTACATCAACAGCGGGAGCGTCGGCTGGCGCATCCTTCCCTGCGGGCTGACGGACATTTCCCTGAAAAGCGATATCAAGGACTACGACGGCAGGACCGTCACGCTGACGGGCAGCGCCCTCGGCGAAGCCGCGCTGGACTTTTGCTATGAAGGCGACGGGGGAACGGAGAACCGGGTTCGGCTCAACAGGGACACGGACTACACGGTCGTGATCGATTCCACCGATTTCCCCGGCGGCGTCAATGCGGGCGAGGGCGATGTGACCTTCACCGTTACGCTGAAAAACGCAAACTATACCTTTAAGGACGCCGACGGAAACGATACGGACAGGAAGACCTTCACGAAGACTGTGCGGATCTCTCCGGCTGAGCTGCCGGCGGAGCTTCTGCCCGCTGACGCAGGCATGACCGTGGTGAACGGCATGGCAAGGGAGTATAAGCTGGACGTGTCCGCGCTGCTCAGAGAGCTGCCCGAGGGGCTGAGCTACACCGGCGGCAGCGCGATCCGGTATTCGCTGACGGACGGGACCGACGAAACGCCGCGCGTTGAGATGACCGGCGGCTACTATGCCAGCGGCGCGGCCATCGACGACAACGGCGTGCTGACGCTGCCCATCGAGGCTGTCAGCAGCACGGCGGAGGGGAACATCGGCACGATCAGGGTCCGGGTGATCCCGCAGAACTACCGGAACTTTGAGATCACCGTCAACGTTTCGTCCGCCAACAAGATCGTTCCCACCGGTCAGCCGACCCTCAGCGCGGACAGCATCACCTATGGGCAGAGGCTGGGGGACATTACGCTCTCCGGTAAGCTGCGCGACGATGTGATCGGCGGAGAGGTCACGGGCACGTTCCGCTGGGCGGACGCCGAGATCAGGCCGTCCGTCGGCGACGGGGCTTACGAGGCCGAATGGCGGTTCACCCCGGACGAGGCCCTCTATCGGGAGACCTCCGGCACCGTGACCGTCAGGGTGAACAAGGCGGATGCGGAATTTACCGCGCCAGCCGCCGTCGCGGGCCTGACCTACAGAGGCCCGGGACAAAAGCAGGAGCTGGTCACGGCGGGCGCGACGAACGACGGCACGATGCAGTACAGCCTTGAGAAGGACGGCGTGTACACGCAGAGCATTCCGACCGGCACGGACGCGGGCGAATACATCGTGTGGTACAGGGTCGCGGGCGACGCGAACCACAACGACAGCGCAAGCGCGAGCATCGAGGTGCGGATCGCGAAGCTGTGCATCGCGCCGACGGACTGCTCCGTCGCAGACAAAGTCTACGACGGGACGGACGCCGCAGCGGTCACACAAGTGGTCTTTGACACGGAGAACGAGATGGTCCTCGGGACCGACTACACGGCGGACGCGCGCTTTGACAGCGCCGACGCGGGCGAGGGCAAAACCGTTACCGTTACCGTCACGCTGCTAAATACGCCCGCTGCGAACAACTATGAGCTTGGAAACAGCACGGTCCAAAGCACGGGGACCATCAACAAGGTGGACCCCGCCGAGCCTACCGACCTGATCGGACGGAAGGGCCAGACCCTTTCCACCGTGGAATTGCCGGAGGGCTGGACTTGGGTCGATCCCACGATCGTGATGGATACCCTCGGCGAGCAGAAATTCGAAGCAGACTACGCGGGTTCCACGAACTATAACGCCATGCAGGATGTGGAGGTGACGGTCACCGTCACCGACAAGACGGACGCGGACGTGACCATTACCGCCGCGCCCACGGTCAAGACCTACGGCGACGCGGAATTTACCGTGACTGCCGCTGCGGCGGCTCAGGGCGAGGCCGAGCTGTGGAGCTGGAAGTCCAGCGATGACAAGGTATTGAAGATCAGCAGCATCAACGGCGCGACCGCCACCGTGCAGGTGGTCGGCGCGGGCAGCGCTAAGCTCAGCGTGACCTACAGCTCCGCCACCACCCTCGGTCAGACTTCGGTCGATATTACCGTCAACAAGGCCACGGTCACCGTGACCGCGAAGGACCAGAGCATTCAGGTGGGCGGCGCTGTTCCCGACCTGTCCGCTCCTGTGGCGGGGACCCATTACACTGTCAGCGGTCTGGTCGGCAATGATGCTCTGGACGGAACGATTACCCTGAAATATCAGAAGGACGGCGCTGACGTTACGCCCGATGCTTCCAAGACCGGGACCTATGACATCGTGATCTCCGGCGCTGCCGAGCCGCAGGGCGGCAATTACAATGCGATCGTTCTGAAGAACGGCACGCTGACGGTCAAGGCGAAGTCCTCCGGCGGCAGCTCCGGCGGCGGTGGCGGTGGCAGCTCCTCCGGTGGAAGCACGGAGACCGCGCCGGACGATTCCATCAGCACGACGACCACGGTCATCACGCCCGAGGGCGAGAAGACCGTGACGAGCGCCGGCGTCAGCAGCAAGGCCATCGAAGAGGCAAAGAAGAATGGCGAGGCCGTGAAGCTCCCGACCGAGGTCGAGGCGGGAGCGGACTTCGACAGCGCGCCGACCGTGAGGATCGAGCTGCCGAAGAACGTGGGCGAGACGAAGATCGAGATCCCCGTGAGCAACGTCAACAGCGG
>CAKTJA010000068.1 GCA_934567115.1 uncultured Oscillospiraceae bacterium | reverse complement strand
GCCGTGCTCGCTGACGGTCTTATCCAGCCGGTAGCCGACCATCGCCGCCTCGCCCTCGCTCTTCAGCCGGCCAAGTTCCTCATAGATCGCGCGGAACGCGTCCGCTCCATAGTAATCGTCGGCGTTGATGACGACAAACGGTTCGCTGAGAAAGTCCCGCGCGCAAAGCACCGCGTGTGCCGTGCCAAAGGGCTTCGTGCGTTCCTTCGGAATGGAGTAAAACTTCGGAACGCTTTCAAAATCCTGCGCGGCGTAGCACACCTCGACCCTGCCGCCGTCCGCCGCCGTCATGTTCGCGATCCGACGGCCGCAGAGGCTTTCCATCTGCTCGCGCATCTCGGGCTTGATGATGAACACCACCTTCGTAAAGCCCGCGCGCACAGCGTCGTAAACGGAATACTCCATCAGGATCTCGCCGCCGGGGCCGATCCCGTCCACCTGCTTGCTCCCGCCGTAGCGCGAGCCCATGCCCGCCGCCATAATGACCAGTGCCGCTTTCATCGCTGCTCCTCCTCGCATGTCAGTCTGCCCATATCATAGCGCATCTCCCGGTTTATTTCAACTTCTTTTCCGCCCCGGACTTGCTTTTTTCGAGCGAAATGGTATACTCAGCGTGTCGGCGGGGCGCGCCCGCCCGGTCCCGCTGCGGACGGAGGTGTTTTTTATGGAGGGCTTTCTGCATGCCGTCTCCTCGGTCACCATGATCCTGCTGCTTACGGCGACGGGGTATTTCTGCGCGCAAGGCGGTCGGATGGGGCCGCAGGTCAAGGCTTTCATCAGCCGCTTTCTGATGACGGTCGCGATCCCCTGCATGTGCGTCTACGGTTTGAGTGAAAATCTCACGCGCGGGCTGCTTGCGCAGTCCGCTCTTGTGCTGCTGGTCCCGCTGCTCTGCAACGTCGTATCCTTTTCGCTGTCCCTTCTTGTCGGACGGCTTCTTAAAATGCCGAGGCGCAGGCTGGGCGTTTTCATGATGATGTGCTCCCTGTCCAACGCGATCTTCGTCGGGCTCGCCATGTGCAGCGAGCTGTTCGGCGAGGTCTGCGTTCCCTATGTCATGCTCTACTATCTCGTCAACACGAGCTTTGTCCAGCTCGTGGGCATCTCGCTGGTGCGCTGGTCGGGCGAGAGCGGCGGCCTGAATCGGAAAATGCTGCTCAAATTCCTCCGCACGCCCACCGTCATCAGCGTATTTCTCGGTCTCGCCCTCGTTCTGGCGGACATCCGTCTGCCCGCGCTTGCGGCGTCCTACTGCCGGTACATGAACAATCTCGTCACCCCGCTGGCGCTGCTGCTCACAGGGTACATCATCCACGAGATCGGGCTGCGCGGGCTGCGGCTCGACCGGGACCTCAGCGTAATGCTGGTCTTTCGGTTCCTGCTTGCGCCGGGGCTTTCCCTTCTGCTGTGCGCGGTCTTCGGCGTGACGGGGCTTGCCCGCAGCGTGCTCGCCGTCGAGGCGGCGATGCCGGTCGTAACGCAGACCGTGGTCGCCGCAGCGGAGTACGGCGCGGACGAGCAGTTCGCCGCACAGGGCGCGGCGCTGAGCACGCTGGCCTGCTTTGTGACGATCCCGCTGCTGATGCTCGCGCTGTAGGCGGATATAATGCAAGCAATGCAAAGACCCGCGAAGAGTCCTCAACGGCTCCTCGCGGGTCTTTTGTCTTAGGCTTCCCGCCCTACCGCGTCAGCAGAAAAACGCCCGCGCAGACCGCGGCGACCCCCAGCGCCTTGCGCACCGTCACGCGCTCGTGAAGCACGGCGGCGGACAGCGCCAGCGACCACACGTAGGTCAGCGAGGTCAGCGGGTAGACGACGGAGTAGTCGCGGACGCGCAGCAGAGCGATATTCATCGCCGCGCCCGCAAGATAAAAGCAGCCGCCGAGCCAGAGCTGCGGCGAGAGAACGAGCGAGCGAAGACCCGTCACGCGCTCCGCTCCGCGCTTGAAAAACAGCGCGCCGAGCGAGCCGAACAGCGTCATCAGAAGCACGCATGAAAAAAAGATCATCTCTTCCCCTCCCCGCCCCGGGCAAGCAGGACCAGCCCGGCAACGATCACAAGCACGCCGAGGAGCTTCTCCGGGCGCACAGGCTCGTTCAAAAACGCGCTGCCCAGAAAAACCGAAAGCGCATAGCCCGCGCCGAGCATCGGGTGCAGCACGGACAGCTCGCCGAAGCGCAGCGCAAGGATCATCAGCAGCGCGCCGCAGCCGTAAAGCGCGAAGCCGCCCAGCAGCGCGGTCAGGCTCCCCGAGGCGGAAAGCTTCCAGAGGAGCTGTCCGATGCAGGTGAGCAGCGACGAGGCGAGCATCAGCGCCGCGCCGCGCAGGACGGCGCCGTTTCCGTTTCCCTTTTTCATCCCGTCAAAAAGCATACAGCAGCGCCATCGTGACGGCGGAAAAGGCGAGGATCATCGCCAGCAGCGCGCGGTCCCGGTAGATGACCTCGATCGGGTCGCCGTCGGAGTCGCCGTCCACGGTAAGCGAATATTTCAGGCACAGGCACAGCACCAGCGGCACGGTCCAGACAAGGCTGCGCTCCGCGTTCGCGCCGTCCATGCTCCAGAGCGAGTAGAAGACGACGGCAAGCGTGAGGCAGACGCTCATGTTGCGGCTGAGAAATTCGTCGTTGTAGTATTGCAGGACCTTGCGCTTCGCGCCGTCTCTGCGGCGCAGCTCGCCGCGCCGCTTGCCGAGCGAGAGGTAGAACGAAACGGACACGACGGTGAGATACAGCCAGCCGGAGATCGCGATGCCGGTAACCGCCGCGCCGAAGACCACGCGCAGCAGAAAGCCGGAAACGAGCAGCGCGACGTCAAGGATCGGCACGTTCTTCAGGCCGAAGCTGTAGCCGAGGTTGACGACGAGATACGCCGCCATGCACAGCCAGCCCCCCGCGCCGAAGCGCGCGAAAACGCCGACGGCTGCGGTCACGGCAAGGAGAACGGCGGCGACCGCAAGCGCCGAGGATACCGGCACGGCTCCGCTCGCGATCGGACGGCGGCACTTCGTCGGATGCAGCCGGTCCGTCTCAACGTCGCGCACGTCGTTGACGATGTAGATCATCGACGAGAGCAGGCTGAACGCCGCAAAGCCGCAAAGCGCGGCGCGCAGCGGCTCCCCCTCGAAAAAGCGCCCGCTGAACACAAGCGGCAGCAGGATCAGAACATTTTTTACATAGTGCTTCGGACGAAGCAGCCGAAGATACTCTCTCATAGGTCACCTCGCTGAAATCGCGGCGTCGATCTGCGCCGCGTCACTCGGTCCGCTCCTCCGCCGAAACGAACTCTATGTGCAGATCGCCGGGGCCGAAGTAGAAGTAGGCGTGCTCCATCTTCGGCGAGTCCGGCTCCCAAAGCCACGGACTGCCGCCGCAGGCGGGAACGCGCACGGTACGCTCGCCGCGCGCCATGGCCTCACGGATAAGCGACTCCTGCCGCGCGACCGTGCGGCGGAGCGGAAGATATGTTGACGCGTAAAAAACCATCACAGCCGCGCACAGTCCGGCGCAGACCGGCCCCGCGCACTTCATCTTCATACCGCTTTCCGCAAGCAGACAGCCCGCCGCAGCGAGCAGAAACACATAGCCGGCGTACAAGCAGCGCGGTCCGACCGGCGAAACGAACAGGAGCGGAAGCGCCGCGCACAGCGCCGCAAAAAAGTAAAACAGCAGCCTCGCCCTGAGCGCGCCCTCCGTCCGCCGCAGCACGGCAAGACCGGCAAGCAGGAACCACGCAAGGCAGAGGACCATCGCCGCGCGGCTGTCCACGCGTGCGGGGAAGGCTGTGCAGACCCCGAGCGCGGCGGCGCAGAGCAGCATCAGCAGGAGCAGAGCACGGTCCGCGGCCCGGCGGCTCCGGGCAAGCCGCGCACCGAGCAGCGCCGTGATCGACCCGTACAGCACGGGGCACCCGGCAAGCAGGAAGCGGAACACCGTCCCGCAGTTCTCCCGCGCGGAGGAAAGCAGTCCCGCAAGTCCGCCCGCCGCCCCGGTCTGATAGCTCCCCCCGTCCGCGAACGCCGCAAGATACGACGGCGAGGCAAACAGCAGCGCCGCGCCGGCGGCCGCCCCCGCAAGACAGCACAAAAGCGCGGGGGCCGTCCTTCTCCTCCGCAGCAGGTACCACAGGTTCAGCGCCGCAGCCGTGCAGAGCGTGCAGAGCGTAACGTTTTCCACAAAAAGCTGCGTGGAGAAATTGAGCGTGAACAGCGCGGCGCAGCGTCCCGCTCCGGCGTTCAGCGCCCGGTCCTCAAAAACCTCGGGAAGCAGAGCGATTGACGCAAGCAGGAGCGCGGCGGGCGGAACATAGTTGAAAAATCCCGCCGCCCACGGGTAAACCTCACGGAACATTTCGCGCGGAAGCGCCAGCGTCAGCGCCGCGCACAAGGCGGCCCCGGCGGTCTCGCGCAGCCCTGTGCACCGCGCGAGCAGAAGGACCAGCGCCGTCATGATCCCGGCGCGAAGAAGCTCTCTCAGCAAAGGCCGGCTCCCCGCGCTGTAGGCGAGGATGTTCCCCAGAATGCGCCCGTTGGTCGTGCGCCACTTGTCCGCAACGACGCGGGCAAGCTCCCCGATGCTGTGCAGCGACGCGCCCAGCCCCTCCCGGAACCAATCGTCCCCGGTCAGCGGAAAGCAGCGGAACAGCGCGAACATCGCGGCGGCAAGCGCAAGGCCCGTGATGAGCGTGTGAAGCCGCTCCGCTTTTTTCTCCATAGCCATGCCCCTCCCTTCATCGCCGCAGCGCAGCCCCGAGGCCGACGCTGAGGCGCGCGGCGGACGGGAACGCTGCTGAGACCGAAGTACAGTAATGTTAAAGAATTATTTTACCATATCGTCCGCAAAAAGTAAATACCTCCCACGGCAGATCGCGGGGTGCGGAGCGCCTCTCTCCGCAATGGGGACCGGGCTGTTTGAATCCCCGCCCCCACGGAACAAAACGATGTTGCTTTGCCCGCCGCCTCATGCTATACTTCGGATAGTACGATAAACCAAAACGCCGCTCCCGGGACAGTCACGGGCGCGGGGATAAGGCCGAGCGGTCCCCCGCCGCACAGAAGCCCGCCGGAAGGGAGCGGCCCAAATTCAACAAAAGGAGCGCGAAGCGATGAAGGACCTGTATCAAAGCATTCATGACATTCTCTACGGCTATGTCAAGGCCGACAGCACCAGCAATACCGCAAACGAAAAGAAAGCCGAGCGCTTTTTTCTTCAGCACTTTGCCGCCCAGCCCTATTTTCAGTCCCACCCGGAGCTGCTGGGCGCGTACCCGATCCCGAACGATCCCCTCGGCCGCGCGGCGGTCTGGGCGATGGTCCGCGGAAAGGGGCCGGATACCGTCGTTCTGATCCATCACAACGACGTCGTTTCCGTTGAGGATTACAAGCTTCTGCGCGAATACGCCTATTCGCCCGACGAGCTGAACGAAAAGCTGTGGGAGATCCGGGACTCCCTCTCTCCGGAGGCGGAACGCGACCTTGAAAGCGGCGGCTGGCTGTTCGGACGCGGCGTATGCGACATGAAGGGCGGCGGCGCGATCCAGATGGCGCTGCTCTCCGAGTACGCAAAGGAACGCGATTTTCAGGGAAACGTCATCGTGCTCGGCGTTCCCGACGAGGAGAACCTGTCCGCCGGCATGCGCGCGGGCGTTGAGCTGCTGTGCGGGCTTCAGGAAAAATACGGTCTGCGCTATCGTCTGATGATAAATTCCGAGCCGCATCAGCGCAAGTCTCCCGACGAGGTCGTGTTTTCCTACGGCTCCATCGGCAAGGTCATGCCCTTCGTCTATGTGCGCGGCTGTCTGGCGCACGCCGGCAAGGTGTTCGAGGGGCTGAACCCGGTAAACATCATGAGCGAGATCGTGCGGCGCACCGAGGTAAACATGGAGCTGTCCGACGCGGTGGGCAGCGAAGCCGCCCCGCCGCCCACCTGGCTCTACCTGCATGAGAACAAGACCGCCTATGACGTTTCCATGCCGCTTGCGGTCAACGGCTGTTTGAGCGTTCTCACCTGCAACCGCTACCCCGCCGACGTGATGCGCGCGCTCCGCCGCATCTGCGAACAGGCCTTCGACGCTGTTCTGGCGGATATGGAGCGGAACCATGCCGTCTTTCTGCAAAAAACGCGGCGGCCCCAAAGTCCTCTTCCGTGGAAAACGCGGGTCGTTGATTTCGGCGAGCTGTGCCGCGAGGCGGCCGAGGCTCACGGCGCGGCGTTCGAAAGCGCGTACCGCGCGGAGCTTCAGCGGCTCGGCAGAGAGGTACGGGAGGGCGGCGTTTCCCTCATCTCCGCAAATTTCAAGCTGGTCGATCTTGTCTACGACTACATCGACGATCTCTCCCCGCGCGTCGTGATCGGGCTTGTGCCGCCGTACTATCCCAACGTTTCCAACGCCACGCACTATGCCGACGATCCGTTTGCCGCGCGGCTGCACGAGACGCTGAGCGGCTTTGCGCTGCGGGAATTCGGTCAGCGCTGCACGAAGGAGCTTTTCTATACCGGCATCTCCGACCTGAGCTACTCCTGCGTCACCGACGCGGAGGAGATCGCGCGCGAGCTGGAGAACTCCATGCCCTTCTATCCCTCGCTGTACCAGCTGCCCCTTTCGGCGATCGAGCGCATCTCCATGCCCTGCGTCAACATCGGCCCGTGGGGAAAGGATTTCCACAAGCTGACGGAGCGGGTGCTCAAGGAGGATCTGTATATCCGCACGCCCAGAATCGCGGACTTTGCCGTTCGGCATGCGCTGAGCGCCTTTTCCGGCGCGGCGGAGACGACTGGCTAACGTCATAAAAATAAGAACCGGGGCGCAGTGCCCCGGTTCTTATTTTTTATATTTTAGGCGGCTCTCTCAATAATTTATGCAAAATAAGCCACTGATTTCCGCATCGTCCTGTTGGAAAACGCCCAACTTAATGGCATTGGACGTCCGGCCCCTGTTCTTTATTATACAAGACGCTTTCCCGGAACCCCCGCGCCGCTCAACGGGCGGTGCGCGCCATCGCCTCCGCGATCGTCTCCCGCATTTTTTGATAATCGCCGCGCTGCAGCCAGTCAGACGCA
>CAKTJA010000067.1 GCA_934567115.1 uncultured Oscillospiraceae bacterium | reverse complement strand
GCTTTAAGGCGATGATGATGCAGCGCGCAATGAACCGTGTGACGCAGATCCTCGAGTTCCCGGTTTGGATCGCCTATCTGGTCATTCCCTTTGTCGGAATGATTCTGGTAATACGCTATATCGACCTGATGGTCAGTCAGTTCAGGAAGGGACAGGAGGGATAAAGGATGGAAATGGTATTTATTCTTTTGGCGATTTTTATCATCCTGATGCTGCTTCGCGTCCCGATCGCCGTTTCCATGGGCCTCTCCAGCCTCATAGGCTTCATGATGATCGGCTACAATCTGACGACGGTCGGCTCGACGCTTTATACCGCGGTCGCCAGCACGGCGATGATCACGATCCCCGGCTACATTTTTGCCGGCTCGATCATGGCGAACGGCGGTATTTCAAAAAACCTGCTTGATGCGCTCAAGAGCTGGATCGGCCACATTCCGGGCGGCATCGCCATCGTGACCGTGCTTGCCTGCGCGCTGTTCGCGGCGATCACCGGTTCGGCGTCCGCCACCATCGCGGCGGTGGGCGGACTGATGATCCCCGCGATGAAGGAATCGAATTATAAGTCCTCGTTTTCCACGGGCCTTGTCGCAAGCGCCGGCTCTCTCGGCATTCTGATCCCGCCGAGCATACCGATGATCCTCTATACGACGATCGCGAGCGTATCGGTTTCAAAGCTGTTTGCCGCCGGCATGCTGCCCGGCCTGATCGTTGTGGTCGGTTTCTCGGTTTACATCGTGGTCTACAGCGTGGCGCATAATCAGAAGGGCGGCGCGGTCGATAAAACGGACCGCTGGCGCAAGACGCTCCGGGCGGTTCCCGCGCTGCTGCTTCCGGTCGCGATCCTCGGCTTTATCTATTCCGGCGTCATGACGGCGACGGAGGCGTCCGCCTTCGCCTGCGTCTACGCGATTCTGGTGTCCACGCTGATCTACCGTGAGTACACGTGGAAAAAGTTTGTCGAGGCCATTAAGGACGCGACCAAGTCCACGGCTATGATCCTCTGGATCGTGACGGCGTGCTCGATGTTTTCGCAGTTCCTTACCGTTACAAGAGTGCCGCACAAGATTCTGGAGGCGGTCGCGGCGTCGCACCTCTCCGCAAACGGGCTTGTGCTGATCTGCTGCCTGATCCTCATTTTCCTCGGCTGCTTTATGGACGGCGTGTCCATTATGCTGATCGCAGCCCCGCTGATGGTCCCCGTTGTCAGCGGTCTGGGCTATGACCTCATTCAGTTCGGCATCGTTATGACGATGGGCATTCAGGTCGGTCAGCTGACCCCGCCGGTCGGCATCAACCTGTTTCAGGTCGCCGGTATGGAAAAGGAGCCTGTGGCTTCGGTCATCAAGGGCGCGATTCCGTTTTTGCTGATCCTGACCGCGATTTGGATGCTCATTGCGTTTGTGCCGCAGGTCACCAAGCTGTCAACTGCGGTTTTTGCTTGATGGGGGGCGATTTGAATGACAACGGTATATGCTCCGCTCGGGATGCTGGGCTACGGTTTTCCCGTTCATTCCATGGAGGCGGCGCTCAAGCACGGCTTTGATGTGATCGCACTTGATGCCGGCTCTGTCGATCCCGGTCCGTATTATCTCGGCTGCGGGAAGAGCTTCACCTCCCGCACGATGGTCAAGCGGGACCTCAAGCTTATCGTGGAGGCCGGATGGAAGGCGAAGACGCCCGTGCTGGTCGGCTCCGCCTGCGGCGCCGGCGCAACGCCGCATCTGGACTGGACGATGGAGATCCTTGACGAGATCATAGAAGAGCTTGGCATTCATCCCAAGATTGCGCGCATCGACGCGGAGATGGACAAAAATATGGTCGTTGACGCTTTTCGCGCGGGCCGCATCGAAAACTTTGAAACGACCGCCGAGCTGAAGGAAAGCGATATCACCGACTGCGAGCACATCGTCGCCCAGATGGGTATCCAGCCCTACATCGAGGCGCTGAAGGCCGGGGCGGATATTATCATCGGCGGGCGCGCCTACGACGCCGCCGTCATCGCCGCCTACCCGATCTGGAAGGGCGAGGATATCGGATTGAGCTACCACCTTGGCAAGATCATCGAGTGCGGCTGCGCGGTGGCGCTGCCGCGCGAATCCGACGGCATGATCGGCGTGATCGACGGCGACTCCTTTACGGTCGTTCCGGCGGACCCGAATAAGATCTGCAAGCCCGATATCGTGGCGGCGCACACGCTCTACGAACGCTCCAGCCCGTTTACGACCGAGTTTCCGGGCGGCGGCCTCGACATGAGCAACAGCAGCTTCACCGCAGAGCCGGACGGACGCACCGTCCGCGTGCGCGGGACGAAATTTACGGAGCCTGCGCGGCTGACGCTCAAGCTGGAGGGCTCTCGCCACACCGGCTTCCGCTGCATTTGTCTGGCGGGCATCCGCGACCCCTTTGTGATCGCGAATTTTGCCGAGATCGAAAAGAGGCTGCGCGCCAAGGTCAGGCGCGACCTGCCGCAGTTTGAGGAGGATAAGGACTATAAGATCCTCTTCCGCCGCTACGGCGCGGGCGAGATCATGAAGGAGCGCGACCCGGAGACCTGGACGCCCAAGGAGATCGGACTGGTCATCGAGGTGCTCTCGCCAAGTCAGGACACGGCGAACACGGTCTGCGCGCTCTGCCGCTCCGGCATTCTGCATCAGGGCTTCCCGGGTCGCCGCGCAAACAGCGGCAATCTGGCGTTCCTGTATACGCCGGCGGAGTTTCCCGCGCCCCCGTGCTATGAGTTCGCGCTCTATCATTTGATGGTGGTCGATGATCTGGTCAAGCCGTTCCCGATCACATGGATCCAGAAATAGGAGGGAAAAGGTCATGAAGCTTATTGACGCGGATGCGATCGTTCGCAGCAAGGACGCCGGCCCGTTCCGCTTTACGCTGGATGTGATCTTTAACAACAAAGAGCAGTTTGAGCGGATGAAGGCCTCCGGCGTCTGGAACCGGGAGAATCTGAGCAAGCTGTGCAGGATCGACCTCAAGGACATCGATGAGTGTCTGGTGTACGAACCGGCGATGGCGTTCAAATGCACCTACCAGCGTCCCATCTCGTCCGGTGCGTTCGGCGACAACGATATCTACGGCTCGCAGCAGCATGTGTCTCTGTACGGGATCGAATTCTAAGCTTGCGGGAGCGCGGCGCTCTCTCCCGTTCACGGCGGTGCTTTTTGTGAACAGCCCGCCGGCTTGACCCGCACGGAAATGCGCGGAAGAGGCCGGAGAGCGCGGGAGGGTTGAACGGCCCCCAAAGAAACCGGATAATATTTTGAGCTTAAATCATTTGAGCCGCCGAAAGGGCTTGCCGTCTGTGTGATGCAGGGGGCAGGCTCTTTCGCTTTGCACAGACGCGGCGGCTTGCTTTTGGGCGGGCCGGGAGAGCGCCCCGATCGCGGCGCTGTCCGGGCGGATGTCTTTCGGGCTGATGCGCCGAATACCCTTTGCCGATACCGCCGCCCCCTGATCCGGGCGGGGAGTTTTTTTATTTTTCCCGAAGTATTTGCAAAATGCCGAAGACGTGTTATCATGGTGATCGAAAGCTCCGGTCCCGCAGCGGGAGGAAGGACCTCGATCGAGAGACGCGGCTTCCATGGAGCGGACGCGTCGCACGGTCAAAAGAAGGCGGCGCAGGGGCGCTCAGGTCTGCCGCACAGCGCTTTTCAAGACGGTGCGCCGCCGACGGCATCATGACGAGGTTATTTGCATCGGTCGGACGCAAAGAGGGCGATGGAGAGCTTGCTCCGCTGACGGGGGTTGATCCGTTCCCGCGCTCCGGGACGCTGTATGGGCGGCGGGTCGGCTCGCCGCGAAAAGGCGGAGAGGGGGCGTGCGCGGGACGGAGGCTTGAAGCTTGGCTCCGCGCTCCGCCAAAGGCGGGGAGCATGAGACGGAAGTCTTTGCTGACAGGAATCCGCGCGCCCTTTCCTCGGACGGCGAGACCGGGAGTAATGATGACGACCGGAAAGGGAAGTAACTTTACACCTAACGAAGAAGACGGCGGAGGCCGTCGGGAGGAGACCATGAAGAGAAAATTTGTGAGTAAGGCGGCGGCGCTGCTGCTCTGCGCCGCGCTGCTGACCGGCTGCGGCTCAAAGGGCGGCGAAACGGACCTGCCCGAAAATCCGCCGGGCGACGCTGTGCGGGAGAGCGGGACCGTCCTGCCGGAGGACCTGCCGGACGGGCTTGTGTTTGCAAGCGGGGCCGGAGCGTGGGCGACCGTGATGACGCTGGAACAGGACGGGACGTTTTCGGGGGAGTATCACGACTCCGACATGGGCGACAGCGGCGAGGAATATTCGAACGGGACGGTTTATGTCTGCGACTTTTCGGGGCGGTTTTCGGATATCGAAAAGGCGGACGAAAACAGCTATTCCATGACGCTGGCGGAGATCGGCAGCGACTATGAGGCGGAGAAGGAGTGGATAGAGGACGGCGTTCGCTATGTGTCCTCCGAGCCGTACGGCATTGAGGACGGGGACGAGTTTATCCTGTATCTGCCGGACACGCCGACGGATGGACTGGACGAGGAATTTTTGAGCTGGTGGCCGGGGCGCTATATGGCGGAGGAGCAGACGGGAACGCTGGGAATGTACGGGCTTTACAACGTCAAAATGGGCTACGGGTTCTTCGGCTGACCCGAAAACGCGGATGCGGACAGCCGCCTTTTGCTGAAAATGCCCGTCCCGCAGAGCGGCGGGGAGAAGGTCCCGCTGACCTTTCACGGCCTTTTTGACGCGCAGATGCGGCGCGCTTTGACGCTGTACGACTCCGTGTGGTGAAAAAATATAAAAAAACGGAAGAAAGGCGTTTCTTTTTTGTGCCGCTTATGGTATACTGAGAAACAGAAGCGAATACTTTTTCCACGGGTGAACCCCAAAAACAAAAAGAGAAATGACGGAGGGATAAACTTATGCGTTATGAGATCAAGGGCGGTGCGTTTCCCGTTGTGGTCTGCGAGCTGGAAGACGGCGAGCGGATGATCACCGAAAAGGGCTCGATGGTTTGGATGAGCCCCAACATGCAGATGGAGACCAGCGGCGGCGGACTGGGCAAAATGTTCTCCAAGGCGCTTTCCGGCGAGAGCATGTTCCAGAATATCTATACGGCCAAGGGCGCGGGCATGATCGCTTTCGGCTCCAGCTTCCCCGGGCAGATCAAGGCGCTGAACATCGCGCCGGGACAGGAGATGATCCTGCAGAAGAGCTCGTTCCTCGCGGCGGAGCCGGGCGTGGAGCTGTCCATCCACTTCAACAAGAAGCTGGGCGCGGGCCTCTTCGGCGGCGAGGGCTTCATCATGCAGCGTCTGAGCGGCAGCGGCGTCGCCTTTGCCGAGATCGACGGCGAGCTGGTGGAGTATGAGCTGCAGGCGGGCGAACAGCTCATTGTCGATACCGGCAATGTGGCGGGCTTCAGCTCGAGCGTCAAGATGGACATTCAGCAGGTGGCCGGCGTGAAGAATAAGCTGCTCGGCGGCGAGGGCCTGTTCAACACGGTCCTGACCGGCCCCGGCACGGTCTGGCTGCAAACCATGCCGATCT
This sequence comes from uncultured Oscillospiraceae bacterium, assembly GCA_934567115.1. Lineage (GTDB taxonomy): Bacteria > Bacillota > Clostridia > Oscillospirales > Oscillospiraceae > Hominicoprocola. Next base: position 1,724 of record CAKTJA010000067.1, on the reverse strand, counting down.
CCAGCGTCGCGTCCTCCATCCGGCCCTACATCCCCAACGGAAACGGCTGATCGGGAGACCGAAATACATCATTGCACGGCGCTCCGCCTGTTTGACAGGCGGGGCGCCGTCCCGCGTTTCAAGGCGTCGAATTACAAAACGGCGGCGCGGGGGAAGAGCATGGCATTGACAGAAGCCCTTGAAAAGTGTAAAGTTTATAAAAAGGTCCCGCGCTTCGCCGCAGAACGGTGGAGCGCGGAACGCCGAAAAGGAGGCGGAACCATGAAGCTCAACGTTCTTCGCGCCGACCCTGCGGGGAATATCACGCTCTTCGTGCTCGACCCGGTGGAAAGACCGCGCCGCGCGGCCCTTGCCGCCGCGCTGATGCGCCTGCTTCCCGAATGGGGGATCGAGCAGGTCGGCTTTGCCTGTCCGCCGGCCCCCGGAACGGACGGACGTATGGAGATGATGGGCGGCGAGTTCTGCGGGAACGCGACCCGCGCCTATGCGATGTATCTTTCGCGGCGGCTCGGCGGCGCGCGGGAGATACGGCTTTCCGTCAGCGGCTGCGGCCATGCGGTGACGGCGCGGGTCGATCCGGAGCGGGGGACCGCCTACGCGGAGATGCCCGTTCCGCGCGGCGTTCGGCGGGTCGAGGCCGGCGGGCTGCGTGGAACGCTGGTCGATCTGGGCGGGATCGTTCATTTTGTCACGTCCGCCGCCGAGCCGGGGGAGGCGGTCTTTCACGCGGTCGAGCCGATCTTTTCCGCCGCCGGGGACGCGGATGCGTACGGCGTTATCTTCCTTGACCGCGATTCGCACCGCATGACGCCGCTCGTCAAGGTCGTTCAGACCGGCACGCTCGTCTGGGAGGGCAGCTGCGGAAGCGGCAGCGTCGCCTGCGCCGCCGCCGAGAGCGAGGGCGTGCGGGACGGCGTGTACGCGCAGGATTACATTCAGCCGTCCGGCGTGGTGAGCGCTTCGGTCACGCGGAGGGACGGGCGGATCATCGCGGCGGAGATCGGCGGCGCGGTCTCGCTCGGCGAGCCGACGGAGATCGACCTTCCGGACGGGGCGGCTGAAGCATTTTAAGCGGCTTCCGGGCGGGGGAGGGCGCGGCTCCCGGCGTTTTTTAAGGAACCGCGCCGCGACGATTAAAAAAAGAAAGCGGCGTTTGGAAAACTGCGCACGAAAACGGTTTACCTTTTCCCTGTGCCGCGTTAAAATAACAGATGGCGAAAAAGCGCGCGGAACGCGCTGCATTTCAGGATAAATTCAGGAGGTAACACATCATGGCAGTATTGACCGACATTGAGATCGCACAGTCCCACGAGATGAAGAGGATCACCGAGATCGCGGCTGCGGCGGGCATTGACGAGCAGCATCTTGAGCTGTACGGCAAGTACAAGGCGAAGCTGGATCTGACCGAGATCCGCAAGCTGCCCCGCAAGGCGAAGCTGATCCTTGTCACGGCGATCAGCCCCACCCCCGCGGGCGAGGGCAAGACCACCACGTCCGTCGGCCTTGCCGACGCGCTCAATAAGATCGGGAAAAAGGCGATGGTGTGTCTGCGCGAGCCGTCCCTCGGCCCGGTGTTCGGCGTCAAGGGCGGCGCTGCGGGCGGCGGCTATGCGCAGGTCGTGCCGATGGAGGACATCAACCTGCACTTCACCGGTGACTTCCACGCCATCGGCGCGGCGAACAACCTGCTTGCCGCCATGCTCGACAATCACATTCAGCAGGGC
>CAKTJA010000066.1 GCA_934567115.1 uncultured Oscillospiraceae bacterium | reverse complement strand
GCCTTCTTTTTACTTGAAATAGCGAAAAGATGGATACAAAAAGTGCTAAAATTGCAAGTATATTTTCTACCATAAATGATATTCTCCTCAGTGTAACCGCCTTTTGCAAATCTTTGTAAAAATGCTAAATTATACTGCCAATTTTAAATCAAATTGGAAAATAAAGCAAGCACCTATATCCTCTCTTTATCCATCCGCCCCTCCTTACAGTTCCGGTTCCCAGCTGCCGCGCTGGCGGCGCTGCTGAAACAGGTCGTGCCGCGCCGCCTCGGAAAGCTCCGCGCCGCGCGACAGCCTCAGCCGGTGCTGCGCGTCCTGCCGGTCCCGCTCCTGCGACAGACAGCGGAACAGCTGCAGCAGACCGGACGCGGCCGTATCCACGCGCTGCTGCGCGTCATAGCTGAGATCCTCCCGCGCGCACTCCGTGACGACGGCACACATGACGCGCCGAAGCTCCTTCTCCATCTCCCGCGCGGCCTCGTGCGCGTATTCCTTCGTCTGCACCAGACCCTTTGCCCGCTCCGCAAGAAGCCCGTCCGCCCACGTGCGGATGCGAAGATCCTCCGCCAGGCTCCCGCCCAGCTTGAAGATCCTCTCGCGCAGCTCGTCGTCCGCCAGGATCACGCCCGTGGGCGTGCGGAATACCGGCATCTCGCGCAGCAGCTCCGCATACGCGGGATCGGCGCGCAGCAGCTCGCGTGCCCGCGTCCGCGCCACGGCGAAGAGCGCTTCGCCGCTCTCCGGTATGTTCCGCTCCCGCAGCTCCGCCGCCACGGTCTTCAGATGCTTCATCGTCTCATTGCCCGCCGCCTTGAAGAACGCGCGCCGCGCGGTCTCGCGGTACGATTCCGCCAGCGCGTCCGAATTGCCGTACAGCTTCCCGATCTCCGCGTTCAGCGACATGTAGCTTTCGTATAGGCGGGAGAATTCCCCGACCTCTTTGATGACGCTCTCAATGTACGCGTCCAGCGCCGCACGGTAGTCCTTCGGCAGGAAATCGTATTTCAGGCTGCCCTTTCGCGGAAGCCTTGCGGCGAGGTCCAGCAGCTGGCGGCCGAGGCTGTCGAGCTGCGCCCGCCCCACACGGTCCAGATCGAGCGCGTCCGCAACGTGCGCCTCCCGAAGCATGGCCTCCAGCCCCAGCCGCGCCTCGCGCACCGCGTTGTCCGACCTGTCATGCAGCGCGCCCAGCCCATCCGAGTTGACGATCGCGCCGGTGAAGGTGAAGCGGATGTTTTCGGAAAGCTCCTTAAATCGCTCGCGCCGAATGTGCTCGGCCTTCGGCTCCGTCCCCGCGTCCCAGTACATGATATGGACATGCGGATGTGTTTTCTTGTAGTGCATCGACGCGACCCAGCGGAAATTCTCCGGCTTGATGTTCATCTCCCGGCGGAGCACGGACATGCGCGTACGGAGGATGCGCTCCCACTCGCAGCGCTCGTAGAGGCCGTACTCCTTCGCCGTCTCCTCGTTGACCGAGAGGATCGCGCGGTAGACGGTGCAGCTCCGGGAGGCGTCTCCGACCTCGCGATACGCCGTGCGCAGATCGGCGATGTCGGCGATCTTCTCCATGCCGTCCAGTCGGCCCCACAGACCGAAGCTGCTGCCCGGATTCGGCATCACGCCGGGCCGCGTCGCGATGTAGACGAGGTGCTTCTGGTTCAGCACCTTCGTCGATTTGAGATTGCGGGACTTATAGTCCTGCTTGAAGACGACCCGCTCTTCTTTCCCGGCGCTCATTGCACCTGCTCCTCGCCGTCAAGCATCTGCCCCACGCTCTCCCGGAGGAACGCGTCAAGGTCCCCGTCCCGGCTGAGCCGAAGGTAGCGCACCCCGAGCTGCCGCGCCTGAGCGGCGGCCTCGCGGATCTCCGCGCGCTCCGCGTCTCCGACCTCGCGCGTCGCGGTCCAGACGGACATGAAGAAGGCCGCGCTCGAGATCTGCGCCGCCTTCGCGCCGATCGCCGCCAGACGCTCCACGCAGGGCGAGAGCACGTCGGCGAGCATGTCCCGCACGACCGCGTTCAAATGCGACTTGTCTCCGTCGGCGTTTGTCGCGATCAGACCCGCCTCGACCAGCTCGCGCACGATCTCGACCTTGGAGCACTGCTTTCGCTGCGCAAGGTCGCTCAAACGCTGGTCCGTCTCCTCGGAGCAGCGGTAGGAAATGCAGCATTTTTTATGACGGTCCGTGTTTTTTGGCATTGTCAAAGCCCTCCAAAGCTGTTTATTCTCAAAAGTGCCGAAAATACAGTGAAAGCGCTTGCTCTACGCTGTATTCCGGCTAAAATATTGTAAATTCAAATGTGGATTCCATTTCGAAGCACGGGAGGCGGATTTTGCATCCACCGATAAATACGAAAAACGTGAGAAATTAGAGGAAAGAGGGGAGAAATGAAGTAAAAAGCTTTGCTTTTTAGCTGTTAATCGACGCGTGGAACGCGTCTTATCCTGCCATTCAAAACCGCGAAGCGGTTTCTGAATGGAAATCGGCCGTTTCGGCGCTTCCTTCGGCGCGCTGAAACGGTCGATTTATCCCCCTGCCGGGGGTACACGGCAGGAAAAAACATTCCCGCCGCGGCAAAACGAGGTCCCGTATGGGCCAAACGGCGTGCCGCGGCGGAAAAATCGGCGCCAAATCTCCGGCCTACGCCTCCGCGAGCCATGCCGGTTCGACCACGGCGCGCTTCCCGCTGCTCAGGCACCAGGCCGCAGCCTCCCGAAACGATTTCAGGTCGCTGAAGGACGCGATGGCCGCGACGGTGTTATCCCGGTCAAGATAGCGGATGCAGCCGACCGCGCCCTCCGGGAGCGGCACACGCCGCGCGTTCAGGACGCCGTGCCACACGATCAGGCAGTCGTTCCAGTCCTTCCCCATGTCCTGATGCAGCTCGGCGATCTCGTACTTCCCGGCGGGCAGCCGGTCTCGCAGCTCGCCGGCGGCGATCCGCCCCGCGTCGTCCTCGTCGAGGGCAAGCTCCACGCGAACGACCTCCGGATGCGCGGCGAGATACGCGGTCAGCCCGACGCCCTTCTGCGTGCCGCCGAGCGCGATGCGGTCGCACGCACGGTGGTCCAGCCCGGCGAGCTTGCAAATGCTCGCGTGGCTGAGCGCGTCGATCGCGCCCTCAAAGACCGCCACCGTCCGCACGCCGCTCCTCCCGCGCAGACAGAACGGGGCGTCGGCGCGGCTCCCCGCCGCGTCGCGCTTGAATGCCGGCGCGTCGGCAAACGAGGTCAGGCCGCGCTGGAACGCGCTGCGCGGAACGCCCTGCGCGTCGCGTCCCACGAAGACCGCGTTGTGCGCCTCGCGCTGCCGCCCGTCCGCGTCGGCGTAGGTCCGGACGCTCTCGTAGAGATCGCCGGAGGACACGAGCGACGAGACAAGCTCGCGGTCGAGCATTCGCGTCCCGCACAGATAGGCGAACAGGCGGCGCGAGGACGTTGAGCGCGGCGGCAGGACGAACGGCAGACGCTCCTTCACCGCGGCGGCGCGCCGCGCCCCGGAGCCGGCCGGCCCCGGGTCTATATCTCTTCCCGCGCAGCGGCACAGCGTCAGCACCGCGTCCGGAAGCGTCCGGCCCTCATAATGCATCAGAAATTCAATCGCGCGGCCCCGCAGGCCGCGCGAATTCCAAAACCATCTCCCGTCCCGGGTGAATACCATGCTCCTATGCTCCGACAGGCGGAAGCTCCCGCCGTCCGCGATAAGGCTGTAGCCGCTCCGCTGCGCGTATTCCAGCGCGTTGGCCTCCTCCCGCGCGTAGCGGTACTGCGCTTCCGTGAAGCGCGGTTTTCCGATCCGATCCAAATCGCACACTCCTTTCTCAGCCGCCTGCTTCAAGCTCTTCGCACAGCTCCTGCCGCTCCGCCGAGGCGCGGCACAGCTCCGCCGCCGCGCGTGCAAAGGGATCCTCATTCTCCGCACGGTCCGCCCCGAGCGTATCCGATCCCTTCTGCGCGGACCCGGGCACGAGAGCCGCGTTGTGCATCCTCTCCGCATACTCCCGCTCGGAGATCAGCCCCGCGTGACGATCCATGTACAGCGCCGCGCGCTGCGCGTCCGTGATGGCCCGCGCCAGCGTCTCCGGCTTCTCGCGGATGCGCGCGATCCACGCCTGCACATACGCCTTGTGGTTCTTCAGATGCGCCGGCGTCGGCTCCGCGCCCGCGCTGCAGGACATAAAACAGGAGCCGATCTCAGTGACCAGCTCCTCATACGCGTATTCTTCACTTGCAAAATGTCCGCTCAGGTCACGTCCCAGGCGGCTCTCATGCCCGGTCGCGTGCGTCAGCTCATGCAGCACCGTGACGTTGAACTCATAGCCGTCGTGGAACTGCTCCGGGAGGGGGAGATGCACGGCGTCCGCGCTCGGACGGTAAAAAGCGCGGTCAAAGCCGTCGTAGATCAGCGTAACGCCCATGCTCTCAGACAGCCGGCGCACGACCTCGGAGAGCGGCTGCGGCTCCCGCTCCGGCAGCTTCGGCAGGGGAGGCATGCCGTCGATCATGCTCGCGTGAAAGACCGGCGTGTACCGCGTACGCAGCGAGTACCGGCCCGAGCTCCGCTCCTCCGGGGAAAGCGCGCGGTATTCCGTCCAGTCCATTATCCGCTTCGTCCAGTTATCGTAGGGATACCAGTACTCCACATACACCGCCTTCGACCCGGCCTGAAGATGCCACTTCGACCCCGGATGGTACTCGCCCTTCCGATCCATGATCTGAAGCATCGTCGCCCAGCGCGGGTCGGTATAGCCGCGCTCGGACGCGAGCTGCGAGAGGTAAAACTGATTGATCCCGTGGTACTCCCGGCCCGTGGCCGCGTTGTACGGCCGCCGAAGCGTACACAGGTCCCAGCCCCGCTTCCACTCAAGGCCCTTTTCTTCCAGCGATTTGACGAACATGTCCGCGATCGCCGCGCGGTACTCGGCCCTATTCTTCGGCGCCATGTCCGCGTCCTCCTTCCGCTGACCCAAGGTCCGCGAAGATCACGGGCACGTCAGGCTCAAGCTCAAAGTCGGCCTCGTCGGGGCCGGGGGCTTTGCCCAGCGCCTCCCGCTCCTCCTCCGTCAGCGTGTCAAGGTCCGTAAAAATAACGATCTCGTCTTTCCTGTTCATGATGCTCCTCCTTATAAAAATAGCGCGTCCGCTCCCGGACGCTTACAGGTCCAAACTGTTTTCATCGTCAGGCTGCGGCGGCGTGAGATCCATCGAGAGCTGTGCGAGCCTTATGCGCAGCTCGCGGTTCTCCTCCGTCAGCTCGGCGATCCGCTGGTCGCGCTGCTCGATGCTGTGATACAGCGCCGCGAGCTGCCCGACCGTCTTGTCCAGATCCATGTTCTTTGCAGCCGGCGCATTATTCCATGCCTCCCTGAGAAAGCATAGATCGTCGCGCATCACACGAAGCTCTTTGTGCAGACCGGAGCGGTCCGTTACGGCGGCATCGCTCTTTGCGGACAGCTTCGATTTGAAAAGCGTCAGCTCCGAAAGGAGCTTGTTCAATTTTGGGACGACCAAAAGGATCACCGCGGCAACGGTCACCGCAAAGCCGATCAGCACAGTGACGACCACGATCCAAATGCCCGTATCGTCATACTCGCACAATAGGGAGGCCAGCGGTAAAAAGCAGCTTGCAGAGCAGATACACAATATGGCCAAACCCGGCTCGTCCTCAAACATCGGCAGTCAGCGCCTCCTTTCAAAATACTCCCGGAGCGCCTCGTCAACGATGCGCTCGATCTCCTTGCGCGACGCGCCCTCGAAGCGGTCCGACCACTTCTTCAGGCGCACGCTCACCTTTTCCACAGGCCGTACGGCAGGGGAGAGGAATTGCTCCGCAAGCCGCTCCTCCGTCAGTGCGCCGTCCTCCTCCAGCCCCCGCAGACGGTCCGCGGCCGCCTGCGTCAGGGGCGCGGAACGGGAGGAGAAGAAAAATCTTTCCACAGCCTCCTGCCCGTCCTCGGAGAGGTAGGAGAGCGTCACGCCGACGCTCACGGCCAGCTTCCCCTGATCCACTCGCTCAAGCAGCGTGGGGATCAGCCGCGTCAGACGCACGTAATTCTGGATGGTGCGCCGGCTGACCTGCCCATCCTCGGCGACGATCTCGTCAGAACGTAACTTCGGGCAAATTTTGCCCGAAGTTTGAAAGTCCTGCCCAACAGTCAGGTCGGCACGCCAGCCGCGCCGGTTTAAGATCTCCAGTTCGTCGCGGTAGGCCCACGCCTTTTCGCTTGGATACAGCTTTTCGCGCTGCCTGAGATTGGAGGAGATCATTTGCAGCTGCGCCTCCTCATCGTCCAGACGGCGGACGATGCACGGCGCGGTGCGGTAGCCCAGACGCCGCGCGGCCTCCGTCCGGTTGTGCCCGCTGACGATCTGGTACCGTCCGTCCGGCACGGGACGCACGAGTAGCGGCTGCAGCACGCCGTGCCGGCGCACGTCCTCCACGAGGGCCTCCATCTGCTCCGGCGCGTAGGGGCGGAAGCGATGCTTCTCCTTCGGGTACGGCTCCAGCAGCGCGAGCGGCAGCTCCGTCAGCGTGCCGTCCGGCGGCGCGTTGTCGCTCTGCGCCGTCTGCGCGGCCGGCGCGCCGAAGACCGCGTCAAGCTCTCTTCGCACATCCTCCGCCGTGTTCTGCTCCGGCATCCCGGTAAAATCGGGTCCCATCCTCTCTATCACCTCCATGTTGACGACGGCACGATCGCGAGCGTGTGATACTCCTCGCTCCGCCCGCCCTCCGTCCGCACCGCCCGCGAGCGCTTGAAAAACGCCTCGCTGTTTTCCTCCAGCCACCGCTCCGCCTCCTCGTATGTCGGCGCGAAGCAGATGAACGTCTCCCGACTGTCGCTCAGCGCCCAGATCTCATATTTGCTGTACATTTTGCTCTCCTTTTCTATGTTTTTCCATCACCCGCTTTCTCGGCGACGTAGGCGGATACGACCGCCGCGATCCGCGCGGCAAGCTCCGGATCGTTGAGGTACTTTCCCGCCCCTCTCACACCGACGGCGGCCTTGGGGACGGAGAATTTCCAGACAGGCTCCGCCGCGGCGCGGTCCCGCTCGAGGCCGAGCGTCCGCCCCCACGCCTCCCGTCCGAGCCGCCGCAGCTCAGACGCCTGCTTCTCGCTGACGCGGAGCCGGTAGCGTGCCAGCAGCGCGCTCAGCTCCGTCTGCTCCTCCGCCGGCAGGAACGCGAGCTGGTACCCCGCCTTCACGGTGATGCGTCCTTCGTCCACCAGCTCCAGCAGCGCCGCGTTCAGCTCGTTCAGCTTGAC
>CAKTJA010000065.1 GCA_934567115.1 uncultured Oscillospiraceae bacterium | reverse complement strand
CGGGGGAGTAGACCGCGTCATAGAAGTTCGTGCGCTCCACGGCGGCGTAGCTCTCGCCGATGCGCCGGTCGTAGCGGCGCGTCATGTAGTCCTCAAGGCCGAGGGCGCGGATGGTGCGGATGTTGTGCAGCGCCTCCGGTATCTGACCGGAAATGGCGGCGACGGCGCGGCGGTTGTCAAGCTGGGCCGCGAGCATCCGCTTCTGCACGCGGCGCGTGAAGACCGTCAGCAGCGGCAGGACGAGGAGGAGCAGCAGCGCAAGCCCCGGATTTTTAAGCGCGATGACAACGAGGATGGAGAGAATGCGGCACGCGTCTGCCGCCATTGAGATCACGCCCGAGGTGAACAGCGCCTCCACCGTGTCCACGTCGCCGGTAAAGCGCGCGGCGACCTCGCCGGGGTTCTGCGCGGCAAGCGTCGAGGCGGGCAGCCGCGTCAGCTTTGCCGACAGCGCCGAGCGCAGCGCGTGGGTCATCTTCTGACCGAAGACCTCCAGCAGCGCCTCCTGCGCCGAGGAGAGCAGGCTCTCAAGCGCGAGCGAGCCGAAGTACAGCAGCGCCGCCGTGAAGACGAGCGCCATTCCACCAGTAAGCGTGTCGACGATCCGTCCGAGCAGCAGCGGCGGCAGAAGAGAGGCGAGCACCGACGCCGCCGCGCACAGGAGCGTTCCCGCGCAGAGAAGCTTATGACCCGCCGCCGCGCTGCGGATGGCGGCGGACACGCCGGCGTTCCTTTTATGCTTCATGTCCGCCGCCTCCCATCTGGCTTTCATAGAGCGCGCGGTACGCGCCGCAGCGCGCAAGCAGCTCTTCATGCGTGCCGACCGTGGTCGTGCCGTTTTCCATGAAGACGATTTTCCGCATCTCCGGGAAGTGGTACAGCCGGTGCGAGATCAGGAAAACGACCTTGCCGCGCGCATAGCTTTTGAGATTGGCGAACACCGCATCCTCCGTTGCGCGGTCGAGCGCGGAGAACGGGTCGTCGAGCACGAGGACGGGGCGCGGATGGGCGAGCGTCCGCGCCAGCGCAAGGCGCTGCGCCTGTCCGCCCGAGAGCCGCACGCCGCTGCTGCCGACCACAGTGTCAAGCCCCTGCTCCATGGCACGGACCTCGCGATCGAGCGCGGTCAGCTTGAGATAGTCCATCGCGTCGCCCTCGCCGCCGCAGAGAACGTTGGCGCGCACCGTGTCGTTCCACAGCTCCGGATCGTGACCGAGGCAGCCGACCGTGCCCGCGGCCTCGCGTGGCGAAAGCCCGGACAGCTCCCGCCCGCCGACGGTCACGGAGCCGCCGTAGGGACGCTCGCAGAGGAAGACGCGTCTGAACGTCGATTTTCCGCAGGCGACGGGTCCGGTAACGCCGATGATATCGCCGGGCGAGGCGGAGAGGGACAGGCCCGCGAAGACGGGTCTGCCGCCGTCGTAGGCAAAGGAAAGCTCCCGGAGGACGACCTCCCCCGCCGGCGGAACGGTAAGCGGGGCGAGCGGCTCCGGCGTTTTCATCAGAGAACGGATGCGCTTCCACGAGATCTCCGCGCGCTGCACGGAGTTGAAGAGCTTCGCCGCCTTGGAGGACTTTCCGGACAGCTTCATAAAGCAGGAGAGAAACGTTGTGAACGCGGCAATGTCCCACGCGCGCCAGCCTGTGCCGAGCACGTTTTTCGCGCCGAAATACAAAATGAAAAGCACGCTCAGGTTCGACACCGCAAGGTACAGCGGCGGCAGGGCCGACTGCCGGACGTTTGCGCGCACCGCCGCCGTTTCGTAAGCGCGCAGCGCGTTCTCGTAGCGGCGCTCGCGCACGTCCTCGCAGCCGTAAACACGGTAGGTGACGGCGTTTTTCGCGCGGTCGAGCGTGGCGGCGCTGAGCGCGGCGGCGGATTTTTTATAGGCGCTGCCCGCGCGCTGCACGGGACCTTTCATCTTCTCGGCACAGATGTAGGAGACCGGCGGGAAGATAAGGCACAGCAGCGCGAGCCGCCAGTCGTAAACAAGCAGCATCGCGGCGTAGCCCGCAAGCGCCACGCCGGTGTCGAACAGCTCGGTCGTGAATTTGCGCATGCCGTCGGCGCAGTCGTCCACGTCGGAGACGGCCTTGGTCACAAGCTCGCCCGCGCCCTCGTCCTCAAGCGCGCTGCGGCTTTGACGGACGAGATTGGCATAGAGCACGCCCTTCATGCGGCGGTTCACATTGTTGGCGAAGCGGCGGACGTAAAAGCGCTTGACAAAGCGCGCGGCCTGCACCGTCAGCGTCACGCCGACATAGGCGGGGACAAGGACGGTCATTGCTCCGCCGCTTTCCCTGCCCGCGAGAATGTCCGCAAGGCACTGGGCGAGCCGGCCCTCGAACCACGGCCCGGCAAGAAGTCCGAGGTTATACACAAGACCGGAGAGCGTGATGAGCGCGAGGGGCAGCCACTCCATGCGGAAGTAGGAGCCGATGCGGTCCGGGCGGAAGGCGGGTTCAGGCTTCTTCATATGCGTCCCCCTCCAGAACGCGCCGCAGATGCGGGAAGCACGCGCGGCTTTCCTCCTTCGAGCGGCGGTAGAGAATATCGAGCATGGCAAGGAAGTCGCCCTGCCGTTCCTCGTCCAGACCGGCCATGAGGTAGTCGTAAAAGGCGCTCTCAGCCTCGGCCTTGGCGTTGCGCAGGCCCTCGGCCCGCTCGGTCGCGTAGAGAAGGTGGCTGCGCCCGTCGCCCGGGTTCGGCTCGCGGCGCAGATAGCCCTTGCGCTCGAGGCTGGCCGTCCGGCGCGCGATGGCGGCCTTGTCGGAGTTCAGCGCGGCGGTCAGCTCCGACTGCGTAATGCCGGGGTGATGGCGCACGGCGTGAATGCAGTCGATCTCCGCCGTGCCGACGCCGTCGCGCCGCGCGGCAAGCAGGACAAGGCGCTCCGCCTCGCGCGCGATTTTGGTGATCTTTCTTGCAGGATGATCCATTTTGTTCCCCGCTTTCTCTTGAAATGTTGTAGGGTCAACCAACAGGTTGCAGCTACAACTTGTTTACGGAAACAATATAGCACGGAGAAAATGAAAATGCAAGCGTTATGCGGCCCCGCCCGGACAGCGCCTCCGATGCGGTCGAAGCGGTTTAAGCAGAGAGCCGGAGAGCGCGGCATTCGTTACAGCGGGATCCGGAACCGCCTGACCCAAACGTTCTCATCAGGGTCGTACAGCTCGTTTTCGAACACGCCGCCGTTTTTCAGAATGACCCCCTCGGAGGCGTAGCTGCCGCTGTCGCAGACGCAGAGAATGCGGTCGAAGCCGAGCTCTCTTGAAAGCTCCAGCCCCTGCTTGAGCATCTGCACCGCCAGTCCCCGTCCCCGGTTGGAGGGGCGGGTGGCATAGCCGATGTGTCCACCGTAATGCAGCAGAAACTCCGTCAGCTCAAATTTTAGGCTGAATACTCCGATCAGACGGCTTCCTTCGTAGCAAAGGTAAAAGTTCTCGCGCACATAGCCCCCGGGCAGATTTTTACCGGTGCGGCGGTTCCGCATCTCGGTAAGCCACCGGTCATAGCTTTTGCAGCCGCCGGCGCCGATGCACTCGCCGCCAACGGCTTCGATCTCCTCATAAAATGACAGAACGTCGTCTCTGTTCCGCTCCGTCGGCAAAATAAAATTCAGCATAAACGGTACCTCTGCGGCTTTCGGTTTGTCGGTCCGATTATATACGATTTCCGCCGGCGGTCAAGGCGGGATTTCGGCGGTCCGCCGCGCAGCGCCGCAATGTAAAAACGGAATGGGCTGCGGGCGCTTGCAATTTTCGGCGCGGTCCTGTATAATTGCAGTTAGATAAACTTAACCAAAAATAGGGAGTGAAAACGGCATGAATGCATTTTGGGGGATCCTGATCCCGTTTCTCGGCACGTCGCTCGGCGCGGCATGTGTGTTCTTTATGAAAAAGACGCTGAGCGAACGCGTTCAGCGCGCGCTGACCGGCTTTGCCGCCGGTGTGATGGTGGCCGCGTCCGTGTGGAGCCTGTTGATCCCCGCCATCGAGCAGTCGGCGGAGCGGGGCAGACTGGCTTTTCTGCCCGCGTTTTTCGGCTTCTGGGTCGGCATTCTGTTCCTGCTTGCGCTCGACCGTACGGTCCCGCATCTCCATGCGAAGAGCGGACAGCCCGAGGGGCCCGAGAGCCGGCTCCGCAGGACGACGATGATGGTGCTGGCCGTGACGCTGCATAACATTCCGGAGGGAATGGCCGTCGGTGTGGTGTATGCGGGCTGCCTCACAGGCGGCGCGCGGATCACGGCGGCGGGGGCGCTGGCGCTGTCTCTGGGCATCGCCATTCAGAACTTTCCGGAGGGCGCGATCATCTCCATGCCGCTGCGGGCGGAGGGAATGAAAAAGAGCAGGGCGTTTCGGGACGGCGTGCTTTCCGGCGTTGTGGAGCCTGTCGGAGCGGCGCTGACGATACTGGCGGCGCGGCTGGTCGTCCCGGCGCTGCCGTACCTTCTGAGCTTTGCCGCCGGTGCGATGCTCTACGTCGTTGTGGAGGAGCTGATCCCGGAGATGTCGCAGGGGAAGCACTCGAATATCGGGGCCGTGTTTTTCGCCGTGGGCTTCAGCGTCATGATGGCGCTGGACGTGGCGCTCGGATAAAGCGGCGCGTTGGGGGGCGGCTTCCGTCCGGCGGCGCTTTTCCGCCAAAGCGGACCGTCTTACGGAAAACCAAAAAAGAACGAAGAAGAGCGGGACCGTCGATCCGTCGGCGGTCCCGCTCTGTTCCGCTGCGGCGGCTGACAGGCGGCGCTTCGACGCGGTGGGCGCGCTCCTCTGCCGCCGGTCGGGGAGCGGTTTTAGGGCGCGGATTTTCTTTGACGAACAGTTAAAAAATATACTTGCATTTTTGTGAGAAGCGTCTATAATTACTTCATCTGCCGAAAAGCCGCAAGGCCGTCCCGGCGGATTTCTATCTTTTGCGTTTTAAGGAGCGTTCGATCTCTCATGGAAACTCAGACTGTTGCCCGTAACCCGATCACCGAGGGTTCGATCTGGAAGGGGATGCTGCTGTTCGCGCTGCCGATCATGCTCGGCTCCATTTTGCAGCAGCTTTATAATACGGCGGACGCCGTCATTGTCGGGCGCGCGCTTGGCAAAGCCGCGCTTGCCTCGGTGGGCGGTTCGTCCGGGCGCATCACGAATCTGCTGGTCAATTCCTTTGTCGCGCTGTCCTCCGGCGCGTCGGTCATCGTTGCGCAGCACTTCGGCGCGGGGGACATGCCGCGTGTGCGCCGCAGCATTTCGACCGCCATGCTGCTCTCCGTGATCTGCGGCGTGGTGCTCACGGTCGTCGGCATCGGCTCCGCGCGGCAGATGCTCGTCTGGATGCACACGACCTCCGATACGCTCGCGACCTCCGTCGACTATCTGCGCATCTTCTTCCTCGGCATGGTCCCGACCATGCTGTACAATATGGGCAGCGGCGTCCTGCGCGCGATGGGGGATTCCCGCCGTCCGCTCTACTATCTCTTTGTATGCGTTATCGCCAATGTTGCGCTCGACCTGCTGTTCGTGCTGGTGTTCCAATGGGGCGTCAAGGGCGCGGCGGCGGCTACCGCGCTTTCTCAGGTGGTGTGCGCGGCGCTGGTCGTGCGCGCGCTTCAGCGTCTGCCGGAGGAGTATCGGCTGGTCCCCGGGACCGGACAGTTCGACAGGGGGATCCTCAGCCGCATGCTGCACATCGGTCTGCCCGCCGGTATCCAGAGCGCGATGTACGGGATCGCAAACATCGTCCTGCAGGCGGGCATCAACATGCTCGGCACCGATTCGATGGCGGGCTGGACGGCCTTCAACAAGTTTGACGATTACTACTGGCCGATCAGCAACGCCATCGGCATTGCGGTGATGACCTTTGTGGGGCAGAATTTCGGCGCGGGCGAGCGGGAGCGCGTGCATGAGACCGTGCGCAAGGGACTTCTGATCCACCTGAGCATTTCCGCTGTGTTCTCCGTGCTGATCTGCGCCATCCGCTATCCGATGATGCGGCTGTTTGTCGGCGACGATCCCTCCGTGATCGAGATCGGCGCGCAGGTGACGCTGTTTATCGCGCCGTTTTACATTGTCTTTACGCTTGTGGAGGTGCTCTCCTCCGTGATGCGCGGCGTGGGCGACGCGGTCATCCCGGCGCTGCTGACCATGCTTTTTACCTGCGGCGTGCGGCTGGTGTATCTGTGGGGCTATGCGTTTTCGCATGTGTCCAACGCGGTGATCGCGGTGATCTATCCCGTTTCGTGGCTGCTCACGGGGATCGCGTTCCTTATCTATTACAAGACGCGCAAATGGATGCCGCGCGGCTTCCACTACTGAGGCGCGCCGCTGGGAGAGCGCGTACGGGACCCGGGACAGTCGTTTGCGGTGATTTGAGAAATGTGAAAATTTTCGGCGGGGAAGGCACCCCTCCGCGCGCTGAGACCGGCGGTCGGGCGACTGCCGGTCTTTTGCGTGCTGACGGGTAAAGGGGTTCTTTCGAACGAAAAAGAGAGAGCGTCCATATCTCGATGTCGGTGGGTTAAGCGTTTTACGGCAGTACGCCGTGGAAAACGGCGGCTTATTTTGCGTAAGCTGCTGAAAGGACCGCAAGACTATAAAATAAGAGCCGGGGTGTTTCGCCCCGGCTCTCAGCCTTTGTACGTTTGCGGTTTTTTCGGCGGTCCGTGAGAAACAAGCCGCTGTTTTCCGCGCGATTTTCGGAAGGCGCGCAGCTATCGGCCCGCAGCCGGGGCAGACCCTCCCGACCGGACTGCATTTGCATTGCAGACGTTGCTCCCATTCGAAGGGCGGAGCGGGCGCGCTATTTGCGCGGCTTTCTCTCCCGCAGGATGGAGCGAAGTATGCGCCCCAGACAGAGCAGCGCGAGGATTCCCCAGAAGACCGCGCCCCAGCGCCAGCCCTTCGCGGCGCAGCCGACGGCCATCAAAACTACAACGGCCAGCGCCGCGTAGACCGCTTTGATCCGTATCATCGCCGCACTCTCCCTTACAGACCCATCTCGCGCTTTACCTCGCCAAAGCAGCGCACGGCAAAGTCAAGATCCTCTCTGGTGTGGCCCGCGCTGATCTGCGTGCGCACCCGGTCGCGCCCTCTGGGAACGACCGGATAGCAGAAGCCGACGACGTACACGCCCTTGTCAAGCATGCGGCGCGCGAACTCGTTTGCGATCTTCGGATCGTAGAGCATGACGGGGACGATCGGGTGCTCGCCGGGGAGCAGATCGAAGCCGAGCTTTTCCATCTCCGTGCGGAAGTAGCGGGCGTTTTCGTGCACGCGGTCGCGTAGGGCGGTGGACTCCGTGAGC
>CAKTJA010000064.1 GCA_934567115.1 uncultured Oscillospiraceae bacterium | reverse complement strand
TTTCCGACGTGTCCGTTGCGCGGGGCTACGTCGCGCTGGCCTATCGGATGGGACTGATCCGGGGCGTGAGCAGCTACGGCTTCGACCCGAAGGCGACCGCCACGCGTGAGCAGGCCGCCGCCGTGCTCCTCCGCGCCTACGACCGGCTGCATGCGTCCGTTTCGACCTCGACGGTCCCGTACGCGCCGGAGGGCTGCGTCGCCGCCGAAAGCATCACCGATACCGACGGCAGCGTTCCGGTCAGTCCGCGCGCGCCGCTGGAGAGCGTGTACGACGCGGCATGCGCCGCCGGGGAGGGCGGAAGCGTCGCGCTGTACGTCGTCCCGCTGAAGCAGACGGTCCGCTCCGGCAGGGTCACGCAGACACAGGAGCTGACGCAGACGGAGCTTTCCGCACTGCTGTCTGACAGCCGCATGCGCACGCACCGGTCCGAGCAGCATCAAAGCTCCTGCGCCTACCGCGTTGAGGAGGACGGCTCTGTCATCACGGTATGGTACGAAAGCGCGGCGGACCTCGCCGTAAAGACCACGCTCTGCCGTCTGCTCGGCGTGGGCGCGGTCTGCATCGTGGACCAGTCCGCCGCATAGGAGCGGCGCGGCCTCCGGACCGCTCCGCCGGTAAAAAGCACACGGCAGACATCACTTGACAACGCAGCAGCCCCGATCCGCGCAAACGGCGCGGGTCGAGGCCAATGTCATTAAGTTAAGCGTTTTTTGGCAAAATGCCGCAGAAAACCGCAACTTATTTTGTGGAAATTATTGAGAAAACCACCCAAAACATAAATATTAAGAACCGGGGCGACTTGCCCCGGTTCTTAACTTAATGACATTGGGGTCGAGGCTGCTTTCTTTTTTGAAGGTCCCGGAGGGACCGCGCCCTCCCGCCTTGCGCAGAAGGGCGGCGGGAGCGAGAGCACCCGCCGTTCACCGGACGTTGAAGAAGTTCTCTTAAAGAGAATTGCCGCAGCCGTCCGGTCCGCTGATCTCAATGCGTTTTTTTTGATATTAAAGCAGGGCAGCCGCAGAACCGTGAAATTCCGCAGCCGCCCATTCAGCGCCGCTGAACAGCCGCAGCGCCCGCTTTGCCGGAAGAAAATGCGCTCACCGTCCGGACACGCGGAGCTGCCAGCGCCACGCGTCGCGGCACATATCGGCAAGGCTCCTCTCCGCGCGCCAGCCGAAAAGCCGCGCGGCCTTTTCCGCGTCCGCCCAGTAGCTTGCAAGATCGCCCTCGCGGCGCGGCGCGATGCGGTAGGGCACCTTCACCCCGTTCGCCTCCTCAAAGGCGTGCACGACCTCCAAAACGCTGCTTCCACGCCCGGTGCCGAGGTTGACCGCCTCCGCGCCGGTATGCGTCAAGGCGTACCGCAGCGCGGCGACGTGCCCCCGCGCCAGATCGACCACATGGATATAGTCCCGCACGCCGGTCCCGTCGGGCGTGGGATAGTCGCCGCCGAACACGGAGAGCTGCGCGAGCGTACCCGCAGCAACCTGCGTGATATAGGGCATGAGGTTGTTGGGAATGCCGTTCGGACGCTCTCCGATCAGGCCGCTCTCATGCGCGCCGATCGGGTTGAAGTACCGCAGCAGCACCACAGAAAGCTCCGGGTCGGCGGCCGCCGCGTCGCGCAGGATCTGCTCCGACATGTACTTCGTCCATCCGTAGGGGTTGGTGCAGCCGCCGGTCGGCGCGCTCTCGTTATACGGGACCGCCGCGTCCGCGCCGTACACCGTCGCCGACGAGCTGAACACAAAGCGCTTCGTCCCATGGGCGCGCATGACCTCCAGCAGCGTAAGGGTCGCGTCCAGATTGTTGCGGTAGTACTCCACCGGCTTTTTCACCGACTCCCCCACCGCCTTGAAGCCCGCGCAGTGGATCACCGCGTCGATGGCGTTGTCCGCAAAAACGCGCTCCACCGCCGCCCGGTCCGCCGCGTTCGCGCGGCAGAACACGGGACGCTTCCCGGCGATCTGGCCGATGCGCTCCGCCACGTCCTCCTCACTGTTGGACAGATCGTCAAGCAGGATCACCCCGTCGCCGGCCGCAAGCAGCTCCACCGCCGTGTGCGAGCCGATAAAGCCGGCGCCGCCGGTCACCAAAACGCATGCCATCCTCCGCTCTCCTCCTCTCCGCCGCAGGGCGGGTATGTCTCTTACGCACTCAGGCCCGACCGACCGGCCGAGCCTGAGCGCTGTGTTTTTTAATTATACACCGTCCCCGGTCCCCGCGTCAAGCATCTGCGAAAACCGAGTATCCCTGTTCCTCCGCTTGCCGAGCAGCAGCGTGAGCACTCCCACGCCGAGCGGAACGGTGACCAGCCCCACCGCGAAGGACGCGACCGGAACGGACGCCGCGACGCGCCAGAGCAGCACGCCGAGCAGCAGCTCCGCCCAATAGCAGGGAGCCTTTTTCATCGCCTCGCGCCAAAGCAGCGCGCCAAGGAAAAAGCTGAGGAACACGGGCGCCGCCATGATCGCCGCGATATAAAGCAGCAGCAGGATGAACGAAAGCCGCAGCCCGACGCGGGAGATCATCAGAAGGATCGCCGCCAGCGGCACAGCCGCCAGAACCGCGAAGCCGATCCCGAAGGCCTTTGCGTACTCCGCGAAGGGCGCGCCGACATACTTGCGGTCCAGCGTCTCCCACAGCGGCGTGATCAGAAGCAGCAGCAGAGCGATCGCCGCAACGCCGACCCCGCTCAGCACCCTGTCGAGCAGCTGATAGCCAAAGCTCTCGCCCGCCTCGGGCGCGGCAGACTCCGTCCCCGCATAAGTCTCCGCCTTTGCAAGCACGGAGGCGGGCGCGGAGATCTCGGCGCCGCTGTTGTAACGCAGCGTCCCTCCGATCGAAGCGTCGTTGTCGATCAGGATCTTCTCCGCGTCGATGTAGACGTTTCCGCCGATCTCGCCGTTGATATGGACCGTACTGCCGGTCGCGTAAAGGCTGCGGCCCACGCTTCCGGAAACGCGGATGATGTTGCCCGCCGCAAAGACGTCGCGCTCGACGCCGCCCGTCACGGAAACGTCATAGCCCGCGAGGAACGCGTCGTTCCGCGTCAGCTCGCCGAGCAAAACGTTCCGCCCCGCCGCCAGAACGTAGTCGCTGCCGCCGTCCACCTTGACGGTGTTGCCCGCCGCCAGCAGCACGCCGTTCACGTTGGCCCCGCTGCTCACCGTCTCGCCCGCCGCGAACAGCGAGCTGTCGTACTCCCCGGAAACCGTGTCCGAGGCGAACACCTCCGCCCCGCCGAAGCCGGCGCGGGCCGGGACCGCCGCCGCCGTCAGCAGCAGGCACATCAGCAGAGAGAGCAAAATTCCCTTACCTATTTTCTTCATGATCATCATTCCCTTCCGAAAACGCGGCGTTCATTTCGTGACCGCGTTTTCAAACATTTTTTTCGAGGTCTCCTCATCGAGGCCCATGATAAGGTTGACCGTCCGCCGAACGTCGTCCGTCGCAAGGTCCACCCAGTCGGCGTCCTCGTGCAGGATGCAGCTTCCCACCCCGTGCGAGAGAAAGATCGCCATCGTATGCGCGTCCATCGTCGGCTTCGCGCCGTTTTCGATCAGCGTGCCGAGAATGTGCTCAAGATACGGCTCGATCTCGGTCAGCGTCTGCTCGCGGATCGCCCAGCGGACCGTCCGGTGCATGCTGCCCGCATAGAGCGCCCGAAACTCGCGCACGCGCCGCTTGATGTAAACGAAAAAACGCAGCAGCGCCTGATGCGGTCTTTCGTGCGCCTCCGCCGCCAGCCGCTCAAAGTCCCGGCGGTACGGCTCAAAAAAATGATCGAGCACGTCGGTAAACAGATCGTCCTTCGTCTTATAGTAGTAATAGAAAAGTCCGACCTCGCCGCCGACCTCACGCATGATCGCCCGGATGCCCGCGCCCTCGTATCCCTTCTCGAAGATCATGCGGCCGCCGACTTCCATGATCCGCCGCTTTGTGCCGCCCTCGATCATCTGCTTTCTTGCCATTTTTCTCCTCCCCTCTTTTTTGAACTGCGCTCAATTATATACGCTGTCTTCCAAAATTGCAAGCATAATTTTGAATGATATTCAAAAATTTTTGCCCGTCTGATTTTGGAGGAAAATAAAAATATGTCTTGACAGCGCGCCAGCAAGCCGCTATAAAAAAAGCATCCTTTGAATCAGGGAGGGGACCTGCGATGAAGCCTTTGATCGGCGTGACCTGCAATTATATGGAAGCGATCCCGGCGACCGTGGAGGAGGGGATCGCCGCGCCCGGACAGGACTGGCACCTTCTGGCGGCGGACTATGTGCGCTCCGTCGAGCGGGCGGGCGGCGCGGCGCTGCTGCTCCCGATGACCGCGGACGAAGCGGTGATCGCGCGCTATGCCGGTCTGTGCGACGGGTTCCTCATCACCGGAGGAAACGATATCTCACCGGAGCTTTACGGCGAGAAGGCCGAGCACTGCGGAAAGCTTCTGCCCGAGCGCGACCGTTTTGACCTCGCGCTGACGACGCGTGTGCTGACGGAAACGGACAAGCCCCTGTTCGGCGTCTGCCGGGGCTGTCAGATCGTCGGCGTGGCGCTGGGCGGAACGCTTTGGCAGCACCTGCCCGCCGCCGGCTACGAAAACCACGCTCTTCTCTCCGTCCCGCGCGAGCTTCCCTCGCACGCGGTCACGACAACGGACGGCTCGCTGCTGCAGCGCGTCACCGGACTGCAAACGCTGCACGTCAACTCCTTCCACCATCAGGCGGTCCGCACGCCCGGCCGGGGCGTGATCTCCGCGCGGAGCGGGGACGGCGTGATCGAGGCTGTCGAGCTGGGAACGGAGCGTTTCTTCCTCGGCGTGCAGTGGCACCCCGAGATGATGGGCGGCGACGCGGTGCAGCAAAAGCTGTTCTCGGCCTTCATCCGCGCGTCGGGCGGAGCGTAAGGCTCCCCCGCGGCCCGCACCATCAAGTTTTTGAATAGATGTTATCAGGGAAAGCCCGGTTCTTTCTTGCGAAATCCTCCCGACACGCTGAGACGGCGGACACATTCGTGTCCGCCGTCTTTCTTACGGTGTCGGAGCCATGTCCTCACGCTTTCAGTCGGTTAAAAATTCTCCTTCCATTTTGCGTAGTAGACGCAGTCTCCGGTTGTGCCTGCGAGAATCGCCGTAACACGGCCGTTCACAAAGCTCGAATCCGTGTACCAGCCCATGAACTGATAGCCGTCTCTTACCGGCGTGGGAAGTGTCAGCTTCGTCCCCACCGTATAGGTGGTATAGTTCTCCTCATTCTCGATCCTGCCGCCGTTCGTGCGGTAGTCCACGGAGTACGTCACGGAGGGGGCCTTTGTCCACTCAGCATAGTAAACCTTGTTCCCCGAATCAAACAATCCGGTGGCGGTTGCCGTGTGTTTTAAAAATTTGAACATCTCATCCGGATAATACCAGCGTTCGAACTGATACCCCGGCTTCGTCGGCGTGGGCAGAACCAGAGATTCTCCATAGCTGTAGGAGGTATAATTCGCCTCGTTCTCGATCACACCGCCGTTTTTCACATAGGTGATCTTATAGGTCTCCCGTTCGCTGCTGCTCGAGAAATCGTTACGGTCGATGATGCGCCTTGCAAGCTGCTTATCGACGTAGTCCATGATCACATAGCCGGTGCGCGGGTTTCGCAGCGCCGCCTGACTTCCCGCGGTGAAAAGCTGGTCATTCTGGATGAAGTTATTCAGCGACTCTGCTATCGAGTGCGGCGTTGCATAGTTCGATTTCGAGATTGAAAACGAGGAGCTGGTATAGTTGAACACAAACGCCTTCTCATCGACCGTCGGCGCGTTCGCCAGATTCCCGTTGAGCTGCGCCACCGTGTTGTACAGATGCACCTTCTTCTGGTCAGCGGTAGCCTGATACGCGTCCTGCACCATGACGCTCACGCCGCTGTCTTTTGTGATCTCCTGCGAATAGATCAGCTTATCCGTGAGCTCGTCGTCCCACATGCTCACGTCCGGTCCCGCGTAGGAGCAGACCAGCTTCTGCTTTGAACCATCAAGTTTAAGGTCCGCGAACTGTGCGCGGCTGAGGATCACGATCTTGCCGCGCGTCTGACCCAGCGTGGGGCTTTGCATGCCCTTTCTGGCCGTTGCAATATCCGTTTTTTCCGGGTTCGACCACCACTGATAGAAGTAGTCCTTGGTCTTATTGTCCTCAATATAGCCAAGCAGGAAATTCGCAAGGTCCTTGGCATGCTTGCTGTCGTCAAGCTTCAGCGTCATGACCACGGTCTCCGTCGGGTGCTCCTTCAAAAAGCCGATGATCTGATCGAACACATGTCGCAGCGTCTTTGTGCCACCGCCATCATACGATGGATTTTTACATATTCCGGATCCGTGATGCAGAACAAACTGATTACCGCTCTTCTTGGTTCGAATATCCAGACAGCGGATCCCCGAATAGAGCTGCTGAATGATGAAGTACTTCTGGCACTCGTACATACTAAACTCAGAAGAGATGGAGATATTGGTCGTGGCCGAGTCGTGCGTGCCGGGAATGTTGATCGAAGAAAGATACCGGTCGTCGGGAAGCCGCCCCATCCAGTTCGCGTACTTGTCGTTCTTCGCCGCGTCGCGGTTGATGACCTGAACGCGCCAGCGGAAGGGCGTCGTCGAAAGGACGACCTCTGTCTTATTACTATCCCAGTTCGACCCCTTGGTTTCGGAATTATTTCCCTTAAAATAATTTTTTGGTGCAATAAATTTCTTTGCTTGTACGTTTTTAATATAGAAGGTCTCTCCGTCGCCGTCGCCGTCCTCGATCAGGCAGAATTTCTTTGTCGGCTGTCCGCTGTCCGACCAGACGTGGATCACAGTACCCGGGTCTTCCTTCTTGCCCTTAACATCCCAGCAGTAGCCCTCCGTACCCTGAAAGCTGTAGGTCTTAAAGCGGAAGATCCCGTTCGAATAGCTGTCGATGCGGAACTCGCTCGTGGTCCCGTACTTGTAAAGGTGGATCTTTTTTCCGTTCGAACCGTAGTTCGCGCCCTCCATGCACAGCTCCCACTCCGAGGTAGTCGTCGGGACGCGATTATTTCCACTCCACCTCTCCGCCGGGGAGATCACGCAGAAATCGCCGTTTTGAACGTAGTCCTTCACCACCGTATCAGCCGCCTGCGCCTGCATCGGAAGCAGGGGCAGCAGCATGGCGGCAGCCAGCAGCATACTGAATAAACGTTTTTTCATAGTCAACTCCATTCTCTGTGATGCGAAAGCTCCTTCTCAGGAGGGGCGTTTCCGCCCCTCCTGCCGGACTGCTCAAACGCTTTTTCCCGCAAGGAAGCGCATCATCATGGTCGCCGCCTCCGCGCGCGTTGCGGTGCTGCGCGGAGAGAGCGTATTGCTCGACGTACCGTTGATCACGCCGCCGACGCAGGCCCAGCG
>CAKTJA010000063.1 GCA_934567115.1 uncultured Oscillospiraceae bacterium | reverse complement strand
TCCACAGGCTGCTGGGGATGAGCTGGAACGAGCAGACGGGCGAGACGGTCTTCTGCAAAAACGAAAAGGAGCCGCTGGAGGCGGACGCGGTCATTGTGGACGAGACGTCGATGGTCGATCTCGCGCTGATGCGCGCGCTGCTGTGCGCGCTGCGGCCCGGCTGCCGGCTGGTGCTCGTCGGCGATCCGGACCAACTGCCGAGCGTGGGCGCGGGGAATGTTTTCTCCGACCTCATCCGCTCCGGGCGCACGGCGGTGGTCGCGCTGCGGGACGTGTTCCGTCAGGCCGAGCGCAGCGCCATCGTGCGCAGCGCGCACGCCGTCAACGAGGGCCGCGCGCCCGAGCTTCACAACAGCGCCGCAAGCGATTTCTTCTTCCTGCCCCGGCGCGACAGCGCGCGGCTGGTCGAGACGGTGACCGAGCTGTGCAGGACCCGCCTTCCGGAGAAGATGGGCATTCCCGCCGACAGCATTCAGGTCCTCACGCCCACGCGGCGGGGCGAGGCGGGGACGGCGGCGCTCAACCGGGCGCTTCAGGCGGCGCTCAATCCGCCCAGTCCGGGGAAGCGCGAGAGGCGGCTCGGAGAGCTTGTTTTCCGCGAGGGGGACCGTGTCATGCAGACGCGCAACGACTACGACGTTTTGTGGGAGCGCGAGGACGGCTCGGCCGGCGCGGGGATATTTAACGGCGATGTGGGCAGGATATTGAAGATCGACCCGGGCGGAGAGCTTGTTACGATCGCCTTTGATGAACGCGTCGCGGTCTACACGGCGGACATGCTCGCCGAGCTGGACATGGCCTATGCGATGACCGTACATAAGGCGCAGGGCAGCGAGTACCGCGCGGTGATCTTCGTCTCCGCGCCGGCGGCGCCCGGGCTGATGGTGCGCGGCGTGCTGTATACCGCCATCACGAGGGCGCGCGAGCTTCTGATTTTGGTCGGGGACGATGCGGTCGTTGAAAAAATGGCGGAGAACGACCGCCGTACGCGCCGGTACAGCGGTCTGCGGTGGAGGCTTGAGAACGGAGGAAAGGCATGAGCGCTGCGGGAAAGCTCCTCGATCTGCTGTTTCCGCCGCGCTGCGCGTTCTGCCGCGTGGTCGGCGCGCGCGGCGTATGCGAGGCATGCCTCGCGTCGCTTCCCTATGCGGACGAGCCGCTGCGGAGAGGAGAGCCGTTCGGCGTGTGCGCCTCTCCCCTGCTCTATGAGGGCGCGGTGAGGGAGAGCCTGCTGCGCTTCAAGTTCCACGGCGCGCGGAGCGCCGCGCAGGGTTACGGACCGATCCTCGCGCGCTGCGCGGCGGAGGAGCTGGGCGGTGAGTTCGACACGGTGACATGGGCGCCGGTGAGCGAAGAGCGCGCGCGGGAGCGCGGCTACGATCAGGCCTTTCTGCTTGCGAGGGAAACGGCGAAGAGCTGGGACACAGAGCCGGTGCGGCTGCTGCGGAAAACGCGGCACAACGCCGCGCAGTCTGCTCTCGCGTCCGCCGCCAAGCGGCGGGAGAACGTGCGGGGCGCGTACCGGGCGGAAAACGCCGGGGCGATACGCGGCGCGAAAATTTTGATCATCGACGATATTCTGACCACCGGGGCGACACTCGGCGAGTGCGTGCGCGTGCTCCGCGAGGCGGGAGCCGGGAGCGTGGTCTGCGCGACGCTGGCCCGCACGGCGGACGAAAAAACAGATTTTACCGCGCGGGGGGCGGCTCCGGCGGACACATAGAAGCGGCAAAATCACACACAATGCTATTGCAAAAAGATTTTTCAGCCGCTATAATAGCAATGTACTGAAAAAATGCGGTTTTTTCCGTCGTAATACAGAGGAACGTTTAGAGAGGTAAGCATTATGTGTTCGTTAGCAAGAGATATCGGCATCGACCTCGGCACCGCGTCGGTTTTGATCTATGTGAAGGATAAGGGCATCGTTCTCAACGAGCCGAGCGTCGTCGCCATCGACAAGGATACCGGCAAGCTGCTCAAGGTCGGCGCGGACGCACAGGCCATGCTCGGACGCACGCCGGGCAACATCGTCGCCATCCGTCCGCTGCGCGAGGGCGTCATCTCCGATTACGAGGTGACCGAGCGCATGCTGAAGGAGTTTATCCATAAGGTGATGGGCTTCCAGTTCTTCAAGCCCCGCATCATCATCTGCGTGCCCTCCGGTATCACGGAGGTCGAGGAGCGCGCGGTCATCGACGCGGGCATTCAGGCGGGCGCGCGCCGCGTCTACCTGATCGAGGAGCCGGTCGCCGCCGCCATCGGCGCGGGGATCGACATCACCCAGCCCGACGGTCATTTTATCATCGACATCGGCGGCGGCACGAGCGATATCGCGGTCATCTCCCTTTCCGGAGTGGTCGAGAGCGCGTCCATCAAGGTCGCGGGCGACCAGTTCAACGAATCGGTCGTGAAGTATATGCGCCGCAAGCACAACCTGCTGATCGGCGAGCGCACGGCCGAGGAGATGAAAATGAAGATCGGCTGCGTCTTCCCCCCGGAGGAGGAGATGACGATGGAGATCAAGGGACGCTGTCTGCTCACGGGTCTGCCCAAGCTGATCACCGTCACCTCGACGGAGATGATGGACGCGTTTGAAGAGCCGGTCGAGCGCATCATGGAGGCGGTGCATCAGGTGCTCGAGCGCACGCCGCCCGAGCTGGTCGCCGATATTTCCAGCAACGGCATCGTGATGACCGGCGGCGGAAGCCTGATCCGGGGCTTTGACAAGCTCGTTACGGCGCGCACCGGCATCCACACCGTTGTGGCGGAGAACGCGATCTCCTGCGTGGCGGAGGGCACCGGCAAGAGCCTTGACAGCGTCGGCGAGATGAAGGACGGCACGATGAACCTCTCCCGCCGCAAGCAGATCAACTGAGCGGAGGAACGCCGCGTCCGGAAGCACGGAGAGCGCGTCAGCCCCTGCCGGCCTGAGATGGAATCGGGCCTTGAATGTTTGAATAATGAAGAAACCGCTCCGACGATTTGTCGGAGCGGTTTTTGCGTTTTATACGGCTTTGCGTCGCGCGCGGATCATTCGTAGATCGGGAAGCGGCGGGTCAGCGCG
This sequence comes from uncultured Oscillospiraceae bacterium, assembly GCA_934567115.1. Classification (GTDB taxonomy): domain Bacteria; phylum Bacillota; class Clostridia; order Oscillospirales; family Oscillospiraceae; genus Hominicoprocola. The sequence continues at coordinate 4,427 of CAKTJA010000063.1, read as the reverse complement.
ACGACGGCCTCCTGTGCCTCCGCCTTGCTGCCCTCAAAGTCGCGGGCGATCATTCCCATGAGCTTCGCAATCTGCCGCATTTCCTCCTCCTTCAGGCCGCGGGTGGTCGCCGCGGGCGTGCCGACGCGGATGCCGGAGGTGACGAACGGCTTTTCCGGATCGTTGGGGATCGCGTTCTTGTTGACCGTGATGAAGCATTCGTCAAGACGGCGCTCGATCTCCTTGCCGGTGATGCCGAAGTTGCGCACATCGACGAGCATCAGATGATTGTCCGTTCCGCCGGAGACCAGACGGAAGCCCTCGGCCTTCAGCCCCTCGGCAAGAGCGGCGGCGTTCTTCACGACCTGCTCGCCGTAGGCCTTGAACTCGGGGCGCAGCGCCTCGCCGAAGCAGATGGCCTTGGCAGCGATGATATGCTCGAGTGGACCGCCCTGCGTTCCGGGGAACACGGCGGAGTCGATCTTCTTGGCAAGAGCGATGGTCTCGGTCTCGCCGGTCTCGGGATTCTTTTTGCTGATCTCGTTTTTGCAGAGGATCAGACCGCCGCGCGGGCCGCGCAGCGTCTTATGCGTCGTGCTGGTCACAACGTCGGCGTACGGCACCGGGTTCATGTGTACGCCCGCCGCGACAAGACCCGCGATATGCGCCATATCGACCATGAGGTACGCGCCCACGGAGTCGGCGATCTCGCGGAATTTGGCAAAGTCGATCTTCCGGGGATAGGCGGAGGCGCCGGCGAGGATCATCTTGGGCCTGCACTCCTGCGCGATGCGGTAAAGCTCGTCGTAGTCGATCTGCTCGGTCTCCTCATTGAGGGAATAGGGCACCTGATGGAAATACTGCCCGGAGATGTTGACGGGGCTGCCGTGCGACAGGTGCCCGCCGTGGGCAAGGTTCATGCCCATATAGGTGTCGCCCGGCTGAAGCAGCGCCTTGAACGCCGCAAGGTTGGCCGATGCGCCAGAGTGGGGCTGGACGTTGGCATGCTCCGCGCCGAAAAGACGGCAGGCGCGCGTGCGGGCAAGCTCTTCCGTTTCGTCCACGCAGCCGCAGCCGCCGTAGTAGCGCTTGCCGGGATAGCCCTCGGCGTACTTGTTGGTTAGGCAGGTGCCCATTGCCAGCATGACGGCGGGCGAGACAATGTTCTCGGAGGCGATCAGCTCGATGTTGCGCTGCTCGCGGCGGTACTCATTTTCAATGGTCGCGCCGACTTCGGGATCGTATTTGGACAGATACTCCATGGTTTCCTTGATCATGGTGAAGGTTCCTCCTCTTATGGTTGATATCCGGGGCCCTGCGGGTGAAAACACGGTTCAGCCCTCGCGGGTCTTCCTACTGCGTAGGATAGCAAATGAAACGAGGAAATGTCAAGGCAAAAGAAGGAAAGCGTCCGCTCGGTTTTTTAGGAAGAATTCAGGTTTTTCCTAAAAAACGCAGCTTTACACGCGCTTCGACGGAAATCGCTTGACGCAGAGGGGATTGTTTGCTATCCTGTACCTATATCCGCTTGCCCCGGTCCGTGCCGGGGGAAGCGTTGGCAGAGTAGAAGGTCATGTGTCTGCGCCGCAGCGGCGCGCAGTGCCGCCGGGACGGGAAGTTGCCCGGCGGACGAAAAAACCGTCAGGTTTGCAGTATGGCCTTCGCATTCCGCTTGCCACATGCGATAAGAGACGTGAGACCTCTTTTCGGCGTGGCTCCCTGCCGTAAGGGGAGGGGGGTAATCCGTGCCCTCTCCAAGCCGCCACGCTCCGCGCGGGAAAATGAACGCCGCGGCGGAAGCTCATTATTTTTTGAGGAGGAATCGTCTCATGCAACCCGTCACTGTCATTCTCTGCATGGCCGTCTGCATGGTCGGGCTGGTCGCCGCGCTCGTCATCGTCAACCGCTACGGCTCGATGTCAACGCGCAAGCTGGTGGTCATCGCCATGATGGTCGCCGTCTACGTCGTGCTCAACTCCGTCGGCACGATCCGGCTCGGCTGGATCAACATTACGGTCGCCGCGCTGCCGATCATCGTCGGCGCGCTGCTCTACGGTCCCGGAGGGGGACTGATGGTCGGCCTTGTCGGCGCGTTTCTCGGTCAGATGCTGACCTACGGCGTCACCGCGACGACCGTGCTCTGGATCATCCCGCCCGCGGTGCGCGGTCTGCTCGTCGGTCTGTACGCGAAGCGGCGCGGCTACGAGCTTTCAAGGGCGCAGCTCGTCGGCCTTCTGATCGTCACCTCGCTGGTCGTCACCGTGCTCAACACCGGGGCGATCTATCTCGACAGCGTGATCTACGGCTACTACTCCTACGCCTATGTGTTCGGCAAGGTCGGGATCCGCATCGTCTCCGGCGCGGTCACAGCGGTGGCGATGGCCTTTGTCACGCCGCCGGTGCTCGACATGCTCAAGCGCGCGCTGCGCACCGCGCAGGGGGCGTGACGCGCGGACCGGCTCCGCTGCTTTCACCCGTCTCAGTCTCTACCAAAGGAGGAAAGGTTATGTACGGAAGCAAGATGAAATCTGAAGAGACCGACCGCCTGTTCGAGGCGATCCTTTCGCTCAGAGACCTTGAGGAGTGCTATCGCTTTTTCGACGATCTGTGCACCTTCAGCGAGATACAGGCCATGACGCAGCGGCTTCAGGTGGCCGAGATGCTTCAGGCCGGCAGCACCTTCGCCCAGATCTCCAAGGAGATCGGGGTCTCCTCCGCCACGATCACGCGGGTGAACAAGTGCATCAGCTACGGCGCGGACGGCTATCGGATCGTGCTCGGGCGCATCGGGCGCGCGGATGACGGCGGAGAAAAGGCATAACGGCCGCCGGTTGAGGAATATACATGGGCAGTCCCTGTTGAAGCGGGGCTGCCCTTTTCGCTTCAATTTGTCACTTTCCACGGATAGCGGGTCAGCAAGGCAGCATAATATCGGCAAAAGCCACAACGATGCGCAAAAATCTTGCGAAAATTTATTGCTTTTTTATGAACAGGTATGGTATAATGCAGAGACTGGTTCCGCGTATTCCCCGCATGCCCGGCGGGGAACGCCTTTCGCTTGAAGGAGAGGCCGCGCGGCGCCAAACGGAGCAGAGCCGAAGCGGCGATGAGAAGCGCCGTCCGCCCGGGCGGCAGCCGGATCGGTCCTGCGGTGCATTTCGCGCGGCGGGGGACCCCGTGCGCGAAGCCAGGCTTGTTGCAGCCAGTCTGTGTCGGAAAGGAGGGCAATCGAAGAGACCTATTGTTGTGTGGGCGTCCAGCGCATCGGGCGCGGGCGTTTCAGGTATCGTTCGAGCAAACGCAACAGACCAGTATCGAATCTTTGAAGAGAGGTATTTTTAAATGGCAAACGAAAAGAAAACCGCAAGGGAGCCCAGTTTTATTCTGGCGCTTGTCCCTATCGTTGCGATGATCGGGTTCATGCTTTACTGCTTCCTCGGTCATTCCGAATCCGGTTATCATGACGCGCACCTGCCCCTGGTCATGTCCATCATCGTCGCCTGTATCGTGGGATTCGCCTGCGGACACAGCTTTAAGGAAATGCTTGCCGGCATGATCGAGCGTCTGAGCGCCTCCATGGAGGCCGTTCTGATCCTCTGCACCGTCGGCTTCCTGGTCTCCAGCTTCATGGCCTCCGGCGCGATCCCCGCGCTGATCGTTTACGGCCTTGACCTGCTGACCCCGAAGCTGTTCCTGCCCGTCGGCTGCATCCTCTGCGCCATCGTCGGCCTCGCCTGCGGCTCCTCCTGGACCACGACCGCGACCATCGGCCTTGCCTTCCTCGGCATCGGCGCGGGCCTCGGCATCCCCGTTCCCATCACCGCCGGCATGATCATCTCCGGCGCGTATGTCGGCGACAAGTTCTCTCCCCTTTCCGACACCACCAACCTTGCCGCCGCCGTGTCTGAGACGGGTCTGTTCGACCATGTTACCGCGATGGTCTCCACCACCGGCCCGACCATGGTCATCGCCCTCGTGCTGTACACCATCCTCGGCCTGAACGTTGACACCAGCGCGTACGATCCCGCTGTTGCCGCGGGCATTCAGGACGCGTTCAGCAGCGTCTTTTACATCAGCCCCATTCTGCTCGTTCCCATCATCGTCGTTATCGTGATGTGCATTCTGCGTGTGCCCGGTCTGGTCGGCATCGCCGTCTCCGTCGCTACCGCAACGCTCTTCATGATCATCTTCCAGCCCACCGACATCTACGGCTCCCGCGCGCTGGGCGACATCTTCGAGATGCTGCACTACGGCATCGGCGTTGAGACCGGCAACGAGGTCGCCGACTCCATCCTCGGCAAGGCCGGCGGTATGGACGGCACCATGTGGACCATCAACCTCATCCTCCTCGCGCTCGCCTACGGCGGTGCTCTGGAGCGCTGCGGCTGCATCGAGAAGCTCTTCGGCGGCCTGAAGCACAAGATCCACTCCGTCGGCAGCCTGATCCT